>NZ_PAZX01000011.1:0-249084 GCF_002716225.1 Croceibacter sp.
GATCGTTCCTGCTCCGATGACAACCGATCCGGCTCCATCCTCAGCGAAGATTCCTCCACCACCTACAATCTCCAATGGATCTGCAACAAGGTCTCCCTGTGCATCGTTACCATCTATAGTTGTTCCGGTGATAGTCATCACACCTTGGTTGTTCCATAGTCCGCCACCTTCTTTGGAAGCTGTGTTTCCACTTACGGTTCCTCCTGTGATGTTAATAGCACTAGACCCACTTACGTGTAGTCCGCCACCGTTTCCAGGAGCAGGAGCAACACCACCAGCATTGTTATTATCTAATGTTACATTAGTTAAATTTACAATACCTGGTACACTTCCTGAATCTGTATTATTTGCTTCAATACCACCACCAGCTCTATTTGCTGTATTATTAGAAATTGTTGTTCCTGTAGCAGTAAATGTTCCNCCTGCATTTAAAATACCACCACCAGAACCAGANGGNCCTACTGTAGCAATGTTATTTATTATTTGNGTNGTAGCATCTGTTGTTACAGTACCTCCTTCATTNTAGATACCACCACCACCAGATGTTGCTGCAGCAGCACTATGAGCACTGTTTCCATCAATAACAACATCAATAATTGTCATTATGCCAGAGCCATTCCATAATCCACCACCTTCATTAGCAGCTTGGTTATTAATAACTGAACCACCTGTAATATTAGTAGTTGCATTACCACCTACGTGTAAAGCACCTCCATTACCAGGATTAGAATTTAAAGGAGATGTAACACCAACATTATTACTGTCAAAAATTACACCTGTTAAATTAAGAGTTCCGCCAGTATGTTCTATAGCACCACCAGCACGTGTAGATACGTTATTAGTGAAAGTTGTTTCAGTAATTGTTACAGTACCTCCATTACTTAGAATAGCTCCACCAGAACCTGAAACACCATCTGCAANATTATTGACTATATTATTTCCTGCTAATACTATAAGATCTCCACCATTGTTGAATATTGCACCACCACCTGTAGTAGGCGCATCTCCACTTGCGATATTATCTGAGAAATTTGGTGTTGGTGTATTGCCTACTGTCATTGTACTTCCAAGTTGATTCCATAGTCCACCACCTTCGTTAGCTGCTATATTTCCTTGAATATTACCTCCATTAATTATNANAGTAGCAATTCCAGAAACGTGTAAACCACCACCATTACCNGGACTTGCTGAAGCATTTGGTGCAACACCAGCATTATTACTATTAAGTGAGGCATCTTGTAATGTAAGTGACCCATCTATTATTTCGATACCACCACCAGCACGGTTTGCTATGTTACTATTTACTGTAGTATTTGGATCTGTAACTGTAACATCTCCATCTGTACTTAAAATACCACCGCCAGAACCAGAAGTNCCTGTAGCAGAATTATTATTTACTAAAGTTGCGCCAGAAACTATTAAAGTACCACCGTTGTTGAATAAACCTCCACCACCGTTAGAGCTATCGTTTCCTTGTGCTTCATTACCAGTTACAGTTGAGGCATTTACGGTCATTGTTCCGCCAGCTTGATTCCATAATGCTCCACCTTCTGATCCTGCAATATTATTTATAAATGTAGAACCTGTTACGTTTGTATCACTTATACCTGTATTATGTAACGCTCCACCATTACCAGGTGTACCAGTTGCTTGGTTACCATCAAAAGTTACGTTAGTAATTGTTAATACATTAGGTGTATTAGTTTCAATCGCACCACCAGCACGACCAGCAATNTTTCCTGTTAAATCTGAATTTACTAAAGAGAATGTTGTTAAAACACTTTGAGACTCATAATAAATTGCTCCACCACTACCNGAAGCAGCANTTGCTATNTTATTATTAAATTCAGTTCCTGTAATATCTAANGAAACATCTGAAGCATAAATTGCACCACCACCGCCATCCCCAGACGTGTCTGATTCTGTGGAATTGTTATTAAAATCACAATTTACTATAGTTAAAGAACTAGGAGCTACAATATCATTAGCTGATACAAATATAGCACCACCACCATCTGCTGTTCCTGTAATTGAACCGTTNTGAATAGTGATTGCATCTAGTGTTGAGGATNCTCCTGCAATAATGCCACCATCCATCTGAAAATTAAAAATTCTTCCAGAATTGGAAGAACCATCAATAATTGTATTACCAGTACCATTTCCTGTAATTGTTACATCATCTGTAACTAATATTTCTCCAGAAGTTAGGTTTACTGTAAAGTTTCCATTAAATGTAATAACGTCTGCTCCNGCATTTGCGTTAGCTTGAGCAACTGCGTCTCGTAGGGAACCTGGTCCAGCATCATCGCCGTTTGTTACAATTTGACCAAAAGATAGGCCAGCAACAAACAACAAGGAAAATGTAAGAAATAAGTTCCGAGTAGTTTTTTGTTTCATAATGAAATGTTGATTTAGTTAAACTTAGTTTAGNACACAGTAGTTTTAAAACACTATGNCTTAAAGTATTAACGANTAATGAGGACTGTTGGATTTTCAACATAACNTCTTTAACCTAAGTTTAACTGCTTAACATTTCATTAACACCGATTGGCGATAAAATATGATTAAAACCANTATTTTTTGTAAGAATTAACAAATAATACTAACCTGTGTTAATANTCAAGCNAGATTTANGATCTGCCCGCTAATTTATCNTTTACAAGTTGTAGTATGGTATGAAATTGGCCATCTAAAGTAAGTTGAGAGTTATCAATTTCAATTGCATCTTTTGCTTTAACTAATGGAGAGTCTTTACGTGTAGTATCAATTAAATCTCTTTCGACAACATTATTATATATGTCTTCATAATTTACAGCATCGCCTCTTTCAATAAGTTCTTTATATCTTCTTTGAGCACGTTCTTCTGCAGATGCNGTCATAAATAATTTTAAATCGGCATCTGGAAATACTACTGTACCTATATCTCTTCCATCCATAACAACACCTTTNTCTTTACCTAAGCGCTGTTGTTGNCTTACTAGTTTTTTTCTTACTTCTGAAACAGTAGCTATTGGACTAACAAAATTTGAAACTTTTAAAGTTCGTATTTGATGCTCTACATTAATTGAGTTTAATAANACTTCGGCAAACCCCTTTGTCTCATTGTATTTAAAAGTTATTTCAATATTATCTAATTCATTAATTAGCTTTTCTTTATCAAAAACTGTTTCAGAAATAATATTGTTATTTAATGCATATAACGTTACTGCTCTATACATTGCTCCTGTATCAACATAAATATAATTAAGATGGCTAGCTAATTGTTTTGCNACTGTACTTTTTCCTGTAGAGGAATACCCATCAATTGCAATTGTAATTTTTTTCTGCATTATTGTAAATCTATATTTAAACCAAAAAAGCTTGAGCTAGCTGCGCTGTTATAGCGAGAATAGGCATAATTAAAACGTACTCTATTAAATTTGACACCAAAACCAGCACTTAAGCCTGCAAAAGACCTTTGGTCTACAATTCTTAATTCTTCTCCTCTTCTAAAGCTATAACCTAACCTAATATTAAAGCCTCCTTTTGGAAATAGCTCTACTCCTAATATTGTATGTCTTAATACATTATTAAAGAANCCTGGATCATCTTCAATAACATTTCCAGAAAGATCTTCTTCATCTCTATTTGTATTTCTGAAAGCTATTTGCCATTGCTGTAAATTCTCAAAGGTTAAATGCCACTGCAATGGTACTTTTCTTAATTGTTGTGAAATTCCGAAATTAACTTCGAAAGGGATACTTTCATAAGTATCATCATACGCAGTAAATTGAGTACCTATATTTCTAGCAACTGCAGCTATAACTAAATCCCANTCTTCATAAAAATAAGTTANACCAAGNTCTAATGCNCCTCCTAAAGATGAATATTGTTCTAATTTTGAAGATATAAACTTTGCATTTGCTCCAATATAAAAATCTGAGTATGGTATATTATAAGCATATCCTAAAGACAGTGCTGCTTCTCCACCACTAAAAGTGTTTGTAGCATTACCATTTTCATCATACCCATCAAANCTTCCATAGTTTATNTAAGTAATNCCTGCATGAATAACTTGAGTTCTCCTNTCATATAAATAAGCATAACTAGCAGTACCATAATTTACATCTGCTATATAATTTACATAGTTAACAGACAATTGGTTGTCCATTCTNAAATTTATATTGGCAGGATTGTAAAGACCAGATGTGGGATCTTGGTCATATATAGTAATATTCTTTCCACCTAAAGCAGCTTGTCTAGGAGAGTTTATAAGGTTTAGGAATTGATATGTAGACTGACCACCTATCTGTCCATATATAAAATTAATATTTAGGAAACAGAATAATGCAATGGCGGCTAAAACATAATAACGTTGCTGCATAGGCACAAATGTAATTAAAACTACAATTGAAACGNTTAGCTCTAATATTTATTTTAAACAGATATTATTTAAGNAAATTGAATGACTATGGATTATTATTTAACAAGTTGCACATAGCATTTAAGCNTATACAACTGTTAAAGTAAATGTNTAATGCACTGCATAATATTTAATTAACATTTANTTAGTGCTTTTAATCTATNAAATTAGCTTTTAACATATTAGNTGTGAAATGTTTCCNAAATTAACNAACTGTTAACNTTTTATATTTATAAATAATATAATTTAGCTTGTGTATTAATACNATAAANATTTANTCTCTTATTTAACAATTCAAAAACAATCTCTTATGAAAACTTTTAAAAATTTAGTATTTNCTGCAGTTCTTTCAACATTTGGNATTTTAACNGCTACNGCACAATTAACAAATACTGCNACTGCAAATGCCTCTGCAACAATTGTACAAGACTTAACAATTGAAAAAACAAATGATCTTAATTTTGGTGTGGTAATTCCATCTTCTTCAGCTTCATCATTTATATTAGCTCCTGCTGGAGGTTTAACTATAAGTGTTGGTTCTGTAAGTCAAATATTAGGTGATCAAACTGCTGCTAGTCCAGAAGCTGCAGCTTTTGAAGTAACTGGTTCTGGTATCTCTATCTTTACAATATCATTACCTACATCTATAGATATTACAAATACTAACGACGACACAATGACTGTTGATACGTTTACATCTAGTTTACCAATTGCTGGTGTAACTTTAGGTGGTGTATTAGGTGATTTGAGTGTAACAGAAGATTTTACGGTAGGTGCTAAACTTAATGTAGGTGCAGATCAAGCTGCTGGTTTATACACTGGTACTTTTGATGTTACTGTAAATTACTTATAAACCTACACAACATATTAATTTAAAAAGTACCATCTTTTTTAGATGGTACTTTTTTTTATCTCAACTTATTAATACTTTTATAAACACATCTCTTATTATTATTAATTATGAAACACGCTTTATATATCTTATTCTTATTATTAAGTATACCAAGTTGTTACCCTCAAGGCGATTTATCTGTAGTGCCAAGACGAGTAGTTTTTGAAAATGGAAATAAACGCTCAGAAACTTTATACCTCACAAATAGAGGAAAAGATACCGCTACATATAATTTGTTGTATGTTAATTATAAGGTAGATAATTCAGGTGTTTTTAAAAGAGTACCTGAAGACTCTATTGAAAACCCATCAAGTAAAAATTTTAGATTTTTCCCAAGGCGAGTAACCTTAGCTCCTAACCAAACCCAAACTGTAAAGCTGCAAATGAGAAATTTTTCAGAATTGGAAGATGGAGAGTATAGATCCCATTTACTTTTTAAAGGTGTGCCTAGAAATAATGCAAGATCAAATGTATTAGAGGTAGACAATGAGGCTGCTATGGGCGTTAGTCTTAAAGCAGTTTACGGTTTAACTATACCTAATATTATTAGAAAAGGAGCTTACAATACAACTGTTGCTATTGAAGATGTTAGCTTACCATTTACTGAAAACAATAAAAGAGCGCTCTCTTTTAAAGTTACAAAGTCTGGCAATATGTCTATTTATGGATCAATTAGTATAGATTACCTATATGGTGATGGTAGTATAGAAAATATAGGAGAAATTCCTGGAATTGCAATCTATGCCAAAAATGATCATAGAGTTGTAAATATGCTCATGCCAGATGAATTTTCTAATTTAAGCGAAGGAAATATACAAATTACGCTAACAAGTAAAGAGGAACGAAATATTAATGATATTATCGCTGAATATGTAATAAAACTCTAATGAATAATTTAAAAGTTCTTCTTTTCTTATTCTTTTGTTCAACTTACACATATAGTATAGGTCAAACTATACTTGCACAAAATATAGAACCTTATAATTTTGGAATGTTTACTTTAGGTGGTCAATCTTCTGGAGTTTTAAATTTAACAGAGAATTCTACACTAACCACATCACAAAATATTACAGTTTTAAACCAAAGTACAATAAGTGCCGCTAAATTTTTAGTTACCACAACAAGTGTATTCCCTATTAATGTATCAATATCCACATCAGATGTATATTTGGTGAATCAATTTAATGAGACTATTCTTTTGCAACCAGAATTACCAAATGATGAGTCTTTTAATATATCGGTATTAAATCCACTCACAGTTTCTTTAGGGGCTAGCCTACTCATAAGCAATAATTCGCCAGGGCATTATAATGGCGACGTAGAAGTTATGTTTATAATTAATTCTGAATGAGTAAAACTTTACGCATTATTCCATTCAAAATATTAATTCGGAGTCTCATTCTATTAGGGTTTGTTTTAATTTCATTATTACCGTTTCAATCATACTCTCAAATTTCTCAAGATTGTGACGAGGTCATTGTAAGGTTATTTATTGAAGGTTTACGAGATTCTGAAGTGTCTTCAATTATATGTGAAAACAAAACCTATATTTCTATAAATGAGTTATTTGCAATAACAAAAGTTAAGTTATCTCTCATAAATGATGATGCATCAATAGTTGAAGGTTTTATAAGCTCTCCAGAAGATGTCTATATCATAGATACAGAACAGCAGGAAATTATTTTTAGAGATAATAGATATGCTTTAGGTGAAGATGACGTGTATTTAAGTCAAGGAAACCTGTATTTAAGTTTAGAACGATTAGATGCTGTTTTTAAATTTGAAAGTAGCTTTATTTATAGAGAACTAGCTATTGTCACAAAAAGTGCTATTGAACTTCCTGCTATGAAAGAAGCTAGGATTTTAGAAAGACGCCTTAATCTTAATAAGATTACAAACACTGTTTATGTAGGAGATACGTTAGCTAGAAGAGAAAGGCCTTGGATAGAGTTAGGTGCGCTCACCTATGCAGTTAACACCTCTCAAGTTATAAATGGTAATTCCTTTAACAGGTTTCAAGTCTCCACAGGCGGCCAAGTTTTGGGAGGAGATTTAGCTGCTAATTTTGTAAGTAACGCACAAACGCCACTTACGTTAAGAAATTTTTCTGCAACCTATAAATATGTCGATAACTCAGACACTAATTTTAAGCAGTTTAGTTTAGGAAATGTTGGTACAAACTCAATCGCTACAAACTTTGCACCATTAATTGGTGGACAGATCACAAACAGGTCTACTCAACTAAGAAACACTTTTGAATACTACAACCTTACAGAATATACAGAACCCTTTTGGACTGTAGAGCTTTATATAAATGATGTCTTGGTAGATTATACTGAAGCAGATGCCACAGGCCTTTTTAGTTTCTCTATACCTGTAGTTTATGGAAGAACTAATGTCGATTTAAGATTTTTTGGACGTTTTGGGGAAGAGCAAACACAAGAACGTTTTATAAATGTTCCCTTTAGTTTTTTACCGCCAAAAGAATTTGAATATCAAATTACTGCTGGAACATTTGCAGAAGAAACTGGAAGTGTATTTTCTCAAGTAAGAGGAAGTTATGGTGCAACTAGGTTTTTAACATTAAACGCAGGTACAGAATATGTAAAGACAAGAGGAAATATAAGCTTCTACCCTTTTTTATCTACTAACCTTAAAATAAAGAATAACCTTATCTTTTCTTCAGAATATGCTTTAGGTGTAAGATTTAAGAGTACTATAAATTACTTTTCAACGTCTAACTTTAATATTCAGGCAAACTATACAGAGTTAGATGAAAACCAAACTGTAGTATTTCAAGGAGCAAACAGACAGTTAGATGCTACTGTAGCATTTCCTTTAAGATATAAGTTTATTCAAGGGTTTTCAAGATTTAGATTCGATTACAGATCTAACAGAAATGGTAATTATTCTACCAACACTCAATACATTTATAATGGAAAAATATTTGGTCTAAGTTCTAACTTAACNACCAGTATTTTAAAAAATGCTAACGCNAATGCATTNTATAGNTTAAGAGGATTTACAACCTTTGAAATTTATAACGGNTTNTTAATGTCNCCAGAGNTATTATATGAAATCTCACAAAACAAAATTAACTATGCCAGAGTAAGAATTAGAAAGAATTTATACGGAAGAGGATTACTAGATTTTAGTTATACAAGAGAGTTCTTNTCAAACTCNAACTTATTTAGCTTAGGGTTACGATGGGACTTTAACTTTGCTCGTACCGGAGCAAATATTGCTATTAGTGAAGACTTAGTAACCTTAGGGCAAAATATATCTGGTGGTTTACTATTTAATAATTATGACAACCACTTAAGCTTTGATAAAAACATAACTCTAAACAGAGCTAATCTTGTGTTTAAACCATTTTTAGATTTAAACGACAATGATATAAAAGATGAGGATGAACCTGTAGTTGTAGGCCTTGGCGGTAAGTTAAACAAAGGTAGAAATGGAAACCAGATGCCTAATGGAGATTTACAATTTAATAGTTTAGAGCCCTACATAGATTATTATGTTGAGTTAAATACAGACAACACAGAAAGTGTTGCTTATAAATTAAAATACGATTCTTACAATATTACACTTAGNCCAAATAAAATTACTACTATTGAAGTNCCTGTAAAAATATCTGGTGAAGTNGNAGGATATGTCTTCAGGTCTAAAAATGGTACTCAACAACCGTTTAGCCGAATTAAAATAAATATCCTAGATGAAAAATTTAATACTGTAGCAACAGTATTATCAGAATATGATGGTTATTTCTCTTACTTAGGATTATTAAGTGGAAATTACTCTGCAAGAGTTGATAATGAACAACTNCAGAAAATATTTTACTCTACTAAAAGTCCAGTAATTAATTTTACAATAGATAATAGCAAGTANGGAGATATNTTAGACAACCTAGAGTTTTACTTAGATCCTAAAGAACCTCAGTTTGATCTTTATGAGACTATTGTTAAGTACTTTACGTTTTAATGTTACTCGTACCTAAGAGACTCAATAGGATCTTGTTTAGATGCTTTTAAAGCTGGATAACTGCCAGAAACTACTGCAATTAAAAAGGTAATACCTGTTGCCCACAAAATAGCAACCCAAGGCGTTACAAAATCAAACTCTGCAGCAGATGCCACAGCATAACCTATAAGAATACCTAATATAATACCTATTAAACCTCCTAATTGTCCAATAATTAAGGTTTCCATAAAAAACTGAGTGGCAATNGTATTACGTTTTGCTCCNAAAGCTTTTCTAACCCCAATTTCTCGAGTACGTTCTGTCACAGAAACCAACATAATATTCATAAGTGCTATTGAAGATCCAAAAATTGTGATTATACTAATAATCCAAGCAGCAATATCTAGATACCCTGTAATTGCAAAGATTTGATTTAATAAGCTATCACTACGCTCTATCCCAAAGTTATTGTCTTGTACAGGACTAAGACCTCTTATATTTCTAAAGGTTATAGTTGCTTCATCTTGAGCACCTTCCATCATTTCTTTATTNTCTATTTTCACGCTCATCTCATAGTTTATATTTGGCGCAGTAAAAATAGAACGTGCATTTTGAATAGGTATAAGTACCCTTAAGTCTTGATTNTTCCCAAACGTAGAGCCTTTTTCTTCTAAAATTCCTATTACNTTAAATTTTACGCCTCTTATACTAATNGTTTTATCAATAGGATTTATGTCTTTAAATAGAACTTCATAAAAATCAGCTCCTAGAATACAAACGTTGTTATTGTTTTCAATATCGAAGACTGTAAAATTTCTGCCTTTTTCTAATTTAAGNCCAGAATTGTCTAAAAAGTATTCGTTTACACCTAATACTCTAACTTCTGGATCTGTTTTTTCNGTTTCAAATCTTACTTCGGCACTTGCTGTACCTGTAAANGAAATGGAGGTTTGAGAAAATGGATACTCAAATTTTTCTTTAAATTCTTTTACTTCATTATAACTTAAAATAGGATTTACCTTTTGGCGTTCTCCTGGACGACCGCCCATTTGTATATTAAACTCGTACTGTCTTATATTAAATGTATTGGCTCCCATAGCAGAAAAATCNCCNCTNATNGTATTTTCTAGTGCAGAAACTGCGCTAAGTATTCCCACAAGTGCAGTAATACCAATAGCAATAATCATTACCGTTAAAATNGTTCTAAGTAATTGGCTTTTAATGCTATCAAAAGCTATTCGTACATTTTCCTTAAAGAGTCCAAACATAGGATTACGGTTCTACTAAATAAAATTCACTCATAAGACGCTATACCAATGATAAAGTTACTTAAATTTTGAAGTTTCTTTAAGTATCTTTGCGCTTTCAAATAATTATGGCACAGAAACCAAGCATACCAAAAGGCACAAGAGACTTCTCTCCTATTGAAGTTTCAAAGAGAAATTACATTGTAGATACTATAAAATCTAAGTTTCAAAATTTCGGTTTTCAACCTATTGAAACTCCAAGTTTTGAAAATAGCGCAACCCTTATGGGAAAATATGGAGATGAAGGCGATCGTCTTATTTTCAAAATATTAAACAGCGGAGATTTTCTTAANAAAGTAGATGATACTACATATGCTGAAAAAGACAGTCTTGTAATGACTCCTAAAATTTCAGAAAAAGCACTTCGCTATGATTTAACTGTACCCTTTGCTAGGTATGTTGTACAACATCAAAATGAAATAGACTTTCCGTTTAAACGCTACCAGATACAACCAGTGTGGCGAGCAGACAGACCNCAAAAAGGACGATTTAGAGAGTTTTACCAATGTGATGCAGATGTTGTTGGTAGTAAAAGTTTGTTTCAAGAAGTAGATTTTATTCAACTTTATGACAGTGTTTTTACTGCGTTAAATCTTGATGGNACAACGATAAAGATGAACAACAGGAAGGTGTTAAGCGGTTTTGCTGAAGTTATTGGAGCTAGCGATAAACTTATAGACTTTACTGTAGCGTTAGATAAATTAGATAAGATTGGCGAGGAAAANGTAAAAGAAGAAATGCTTACTAAAGGTATTTCTGAAGAAGCTATTTCTAAAATNCAACCCATATTTAATGTTTCTGGAAGTTTTTCAGATAAAATTGAAACGGTAAANAGTATCCTTGAATCTTCAGAAATAGGAATGGAAGGTATTAAGGAATTAGANTTTATACAAGAAGCCATATCACAACTACCATTACAAACTGCAACTTTAGATTTAGATATAACTTTAGCGCGTGGNCTAAACTACTATACAGGTGCTATTTTTGAGGTTAGTGCNCCAGAAGGTGTAAGTATGGGAAGTATTGGCGGTGGTGGCCGTTACGATGATCTTACAGGTATTTTTGGCCTTAAAGATATGAGTGGTGTTGGTATCTCCTTTGGTTTAGATAGAATTTACCTTGTTTTAGAAGAACTTAATAAATTTCCTGATACGGTTTCTGAAAATACAAAGGTCCTTTTTGTTAACTTTGGAGAAACAGAGGCATTNTATGCTATGCAAGCTATTAAGAAATTAAGAGCTAACGGTGTATCTGCAGAATTATATCCAGACAAGAAAAAAATGGGTAAACAGTTTGATTATGCTAACAAAAGAAATATACCATTTGTTGTAGTTGCTGGAGAAACCGAAATAGCAAATGATTTGTTAGCCTTAAAATCTATGAAAACTGGNGAGCAAGAAGATGTCTCTTTACAAACATTGATTACTAAAATGAGTTAATATGAAACANTTCCTTTTACTTACTGTAATATCATTACTATTTTGGTCTTGCCAGGAGCAAAAGGATTTTAGCACTGTAGATCCTGTAAACTGGAAAAAGAGAGCTATAAAAGATNTTTCTGTACTAGACAGTTTNGAGCAAGGNNCAACCTACCTTTCTGTGTATTCTGAAATTTATAGTTTGTCTGAACATAGAACACATGATTTAACTGCTACAATAAGTTTAAGAAATACACATAGGAGTGACTCTGTATTTCTTACTAAGGCAGAATATTTTAATACAGAAGGCGATTTAATACGTACCTATTTTACAGATCCTATTTATTTGAAACCAATGGAAACTGTAGAAATTGTTATAGATGAAATAGATAAAGAAGGCGGCACTGGAGGTAATTTCATTTTTGATTGGGTTGTACAACCTAACTCTTCNGANCCATTGTTTGAAGCTGTTATGATTTCTACTTCAGGACAACAAGGACTTTCATTTACTACTGTTGGTAAACGTTTAAAATAAATTACTATGAAAAAATTACTAAGAGCACTTGTTGCATTTTGGGGTGCTAAGAAAATTGGTGGNGGCCGTTGTGGNTGTATTGGTACTATTGTAGTTTTTCTAATCTTATATTGGCTGCTAGGTTACGTTTTCGAAGCATTTTAAACCATTCTTTTCTCTGCATCCTAATAATATACATAACGGCGACTATAATTTTACTGCTTTAATTAGCACACATAAACCGCTACAAGNCTTTGTTTTTAAAAACTCGTATGGAAATCTTAGTNTNGATTTTTCTAATCCCGACGCTGTTTATCATCTAAATAAAGCTTTATTAAAACACCATTATAATCTTACAGATTGGNATATTCCCAAACATTTTTTATGTCCTCCAATTCCTGGTCGCGCAGATTATATTCATCACCTTTCAGACNTTATAGATCAAAAACAACAAGTTAAGGGATTAGACATTGGCGTTGGTGCAAATTGCATTTATCCAATTTTAGGNACTCAAATATACAATTGGG
Organism: Croceibacter sp.; assembly: GCF_002716225.1. NCBI lineage: Bacteria > Pseudomonadati > Bacteroidota > Flavobacteriia > Flavobacteriales > Flavobacteriaceae > Croceibacter > Croceibacter sp. The sequence continues at coordinate 13,024 of NZ_PAZX01000011.1, forward strand.
ATATGGTNGGTTCTGATATTAACAAAAACTCTGTATTACAAGCAATTAAAAATGTTAATTACACAAAAGGTTTAAGTGAAAAAATTTCAATAAAGCATCAAGAAAACAATGCTAATATTTTTGAAGGNATTATAAANGAAAATGANCNNTTTACNTTTACTATGTGCAATCCACCATTTTATACNTCAGAAAAAGATGCAGANCGTGAGGCTTTAAAAAAGNTTAAAAACTTAAACNACACAACAGAGTTAAAGCTAAATTTTGGTGGACAATCTCACGAGCTTTGGTGTAATGGTGGCGAAGCTCTATTCATTAAACGTATGATTAAGCAAAGTGCATCTTTTAAAGNAAATGTCACTTGGTTTACAACGTTAGTCTCTAGAAAAGAAAACTTGCCTAAACTTGAAAAGCAGCTTAAGAAACTAAAAGCTTCTNTAAAAGTTATAGAAATGAGTCAAGGTCACAAAAAAAGTAGAATCTTAGCTTGGCAATTTTCTTAGTTATGAATGCTGAAAACTCTACACACAAACATTTTAAACTTTATAAACCAGACGGTTATCTTAGTCAGTTTATAAATAACAGCAAGAAACGCCGAAACAAAAAACTATTAGGCGAATTATATAATTTTCCTGAAGGCACTATGAGTATTGGTAGGTTAGACGAAATGTCTGAAGGTTTACTCCTATTAACTACAGANGGTAAAGTGAGTGCCGCTGTTACAAGCTCTAAGTACGANAAAGAATACATTGTACAAGTTAGTGGTGACATTACAGAAGGTGCNATAAATGAAATGCGTAACGGACTTACTATTCCTATTAATGGTAAGCAATATGATACAAAGCCGTGTACNGCATTTAAACTANATAAAANACCTCAATTTCCTGAACGNCAAAAAGCAATACGAAGCTCTAGACACGGCGAAACTAGNTGGTTATCTATTTCAATTCGCGAAGGNAAATTTAGACANGTTCGAAAAATGACTGCAAAAGTTGGCTTTCCTACATTACGATTAGTACGTNTACGTATTGGCAACTACCATTTAGAAGACATGCAACCAGGACAGGTTGCTCCTATTAACATTTCACAATAGATATAAAACCAGTATCTTTAGGATAAACCTAAAGTAACACTATGTCTAAGCCAGATTTTTCTTCTCTTAAAGCACTTTATTTAAACTGTACATTAAAAAAATCTCCAAGAAAAAGTCATACAAAGGGCTTAATAGATGTTTCTATGAATATCATGAAATCTGAAGGTGTTACAGTAAACTATCATCGTGTAGTAGATTATGATATTGCATATGGTGTTTATCCAGACATGACAGAACATGGTTATGATACAGATGATTGGCCAAAATTATATAAAGATATTATGGATGCTGATATCTTAATTATTGGTACACCTATCTGGTTAGGAGAAAAGTCTTCTGTTGCCACTAAACTTATTGAACGTTTATACGGTATGAGTGGCAAAACTAATAATAAAGGCCAATACGTGTTTTACGGCAAGGTTGGCGGTTGTATTATAACAGGTAATGAAGATGGCGTAAAACACTGTGCTATGGGATTATTATATGCAATGCAACATATAGGTTACAGCATACCACCGCAAGCAGACGCAGGATGGATTGGTGAAGTTGGTCCTGGACCAAGTTATTTAGATGAGGAAGCAGACGCTAAAAACAATGAATTTACTAATAGAAATACTACATTTTTGACGTACAACCTCTTACATCTAGCCAANGTAATGAAAGAAAATAACGGNTATCCAAAATATGGTAANTCAAGAGAAGATTGGGATAATGGCTCTAGGTGGAATTTTGAAAACCCAGAATANAGATAATGCTAAGTCAATAATGCTTCTATCTATAAATTAGAACAAAAAAAAAACGAGAGCCATTTTAGCTCTCGTTTTAGTTTTATAAAATGTAGGGCTTATAAAAACTCTACTTCTCCAGATCCTAAATTATAATATGCAGGAACTACTTTTAATTTTCCGCTATCAATTGCACCTTTAATGATTGAGCTACGGCTAGCTAATTCATCTACAGTAAGCTTTGCATTTGTTTTCACTACCTCATTAACTTCTGCATTATCATCAGACTTNGCTAACGCTGGAGAAATGTGTGATAATAAATGATTTAAGTTATAACCGTTATCTCCACCATTTACAGCAGCAGTTACAGCACCACAACTCTCGTGTCCTAACACAACAATTACAGGTGTTCCAATATTAGCTACNGCATATTCTATACTAGCAATAGAAGATGTGTTTGCNACATTACCAGCNACACGCACAACAAATAGCTCTCCTANACCAGCATCAAAAGCTAATTCTGGCACTACTCTACTATCTGCGCAACTTAATACAATTGCGTAAGGCTCTTGNCCTCCAGTTAAATCGCCACGGCGACTTTTATCTTGCAGCTTTCTATCAAGCTTATCTTCTGTGTATCTTTTATTCCCTTCTTTTAAGCGTTCTAAAACGCTGTCTATAGTCATCATAAGTTTTTATTTTAAAGTATAAATTTCGGAATTATAGATGTAATTTCAAATTAATCTATATTAGAATTTTATACAAATGTGCATTTCTATTTATTCTATAAAAAAAGGGAACATTTCTGTTCCCTTTTTNAAAAATTATTTNATAATTAAGCGTGTTGTAACTCGTGCTTACCTTCTTTTACCTCTTCAATTAATTTTGCATTAAATGCTGGTAAATCATCAGGATTTCTACTNGTTACAAAACCTTCATCTACTACAACCTCTTCATCTACCCAGTTTGCTCCTGCATTTACTAGGTCTGTTTTNATAGAGTTGAATGATGTTAACTTACGNCCTTTAACCACATCTGCTTCAATTAATAATTGAGGTGCGTGGCATATGGCTGCTACTGGTTTACTTTGNTTAAAGAAATCTTTAATAAAGCTAATAGCCTTATCATCTCTTCGTAAAATATCTGGGTTAATTACACCACCAGGTAACATTAAAGCATTATAATCACTNGCTGAAACATTATCCAATGTTTTGTCTACTGTATATTCGTTAGACCAATTTCCATTATCCCAAGCTTTTATCTTTCCAGACTCTTGACTTACAATATCTACTGTAAATCCTTCATTCTTCATAGCTTCTAAAGGTGACTTTAACTCACTTTCTTCAAATCCATTTGTTGCTAATATTGCGACTCTCTTATTCATCTTCTTATTATTTTGATTAGTAATTAAATTCATCTCAAATATAAGCAGATGTTAAGGCTAAGTGGGTTAATGTTTTGTGAAGCTTATGTTTAAGTTTGTTAAACAATGTTANGAGTCTACANCGTTTTCCAGCTTTTTAAAATCNTCATGATCTTCTTCTGCTTGTTTTTTTTTAAGCTCTAACTCTTGTAGTTCTTGCTCTAAAGCAGATTCTCCTTGTTCATTTGGCTCTACTTTTTCATTTTTATAGAGTGCATACTCTACAGTAAAACACGCTCCAAAAAATACTATGAGACACGTGTAGTAAACCCAAAGCAGTATAAGCACCACAGAAGAGGCGCCACCATAAACAGATGCAGGCTCACTATGCCCAAAATAAAATCCTAATAAATATTCACCTATTAAAAACAAAAGTGTTGTTACAGATGCACCTAATAAGGTAACTCTCCATTTAAGTTTTACGTCTGGTAAGATTTTAAAGATACTTGCAAATAATGCCGTTATAAATATATAAGAGAACAGGAAATTACCAATATCTAGGGCAATTGCTGTAATGTTTGGTGCAATTTGCTCTACATATTCACTTATAGCACCTATGGTTGCAGAAATTACTAACGAAACAAGTAGCATAAGACCCACAACTAAGATCATCCCAAATGAGATTACACGATCTATAACCATTCGTAAAATGGTTTGATCTCTCTCCTTTACATTCCATATAAAGTTCATAGTACGTTTTAATTGAAAAAACGCACCTGTGGCTCCAAAGAGTAGCGCACCAACACCAAATACAACTGTAAATGCAGAACTGTCATTAAGCGCGGCATTAGCAATCATACCTTCTATAGCTTCTGCGGCGCCATCTCCAATAAGGCCTCCTATTTCTGAAGTAATCCTACCTTGAACAGCATCTCTGCCGAAAAACTTTCCGGCAATGGTTACCACAATCATTAATAAAGAAGGCAATGAGAATAAGGTGTAGTAAGCAATAATTGCACTTTTAGCAAAAGGGTCTATATTATCCCAACGCTTGTAAGTAGACTTTATAAGACTTAAAAATGTTTTAAAAATTACTGTCATTACAAGTATCGTTCTTTTATAATTTCAATATGATGCTTTTCATGTCCTATCATAATAGCAGCAATGGCTCTAGCTGTCATAGCACTACCGTTTGCCGTACCTTTAAAAGAAAAAACATCTTCTTCTAAACTCTGAAACAAAACTAAAGAATGTTGCCGCTCAACATCATACTCCTTAATAAGTTGTGGCATAGATTTATTGTTGGCTCTTGATGGATTTATATAATCGTTATGTTCAAAGCCAATTAAAGGCGTCGCATCCATACGGGCAAAACGTAATGCTCGGTAATAAAATATACGTTCTGTATCTATAATATGTTGCAGAATTTCGAGAGGAGTCCATTTGCCATCAGCATAACGGTATAGGTATTTAGACTCGTCAAGTGATTTGAAGAATTTAGTTATAATCTCTTGTCTTTTATATAATAGCTCTAATAAATCTCCATCTCCAACTTTATCTATATAAGTTTTATAATATGGGTTATACTCATCTGGCTGTATGTCTTGAACTGTCATTTTCTAACTTTTTAGCTACTAAATTAACTAAAAAACCCCCAACATTACTGTTAGGGGTTTTTATAATTAGTAATTACTACCAATTCATTATTCTTGATGTTGAAAAATGCTATGCATTAAACGTTTTTTGTCGTTTAAGCTTTCCTCTAGAGAAATCATAGTCTCTGTTCTGTAAACACCTTCGATATCGTCTAATTGATAGATAACATCTTTTGCGTGATTTGTATTCTTAGCACGTATCTTACAGAAGATATTAAACTTTCCTGTAGTTACGTGAGCAACTGTAACAAATGGAATTTGGTTTATGCGCTCCATAACAAACTTAGTTTGAGATGTGTTCTGTAAAAAGACACCAACATAAGCAATAAAAGCATAGCCTAACTTCTCATAGTCCAATGTTAAAGATGAACCAATAATGATACCAGCTTCTTCCATTTTCTTTACACGCACGTGTACCGTTCCAGCAGATATTAAAAGTTTCTTTGCTATATCTGTAAACGGCGTTCTTGTGTTTTCAATCAGCATATCAAGTATCTGACGATCAATATCATCTAATTTGAACTTTGCCATAATTATTTATTTTCTGATTAATTGTGATTAGCCGGCAAATTTAATGAATAATTCGCAATAGAACTTATAAAAGCATTAAGTATTTTTTACAAAACTCAATTTTTTACCATTTATTAACACATTAACAATATCTATTTCTTCTGCAAGTTTTTCTGAAGTATTTATTAGAACATCTAAATCACTGCATTCTAACTCTTTATGAGCATAGTAATCGTTTAAGTTATCAATTTTAGCGATGTAAGGACTAAACGCAATTAAGCCACCATCTAATTCTTCACGATATTGAATAGCTATATCTTTTATTTCTTCTTTAATTGCTACATTTCTAAGTATGATATCGTAAAACTTCTTGTCGTTTTGCGGAATTCTCATATAATCCTTTACAGTTTCAGCCTCATAAGTTTTAGTAACTGCACAATTTATTAGCTGTAGCAAGGCTGCATAAATAGCTTTCCTGGTATCATTTCTATCATAAGCTTCCAAATGTCCGGCTTCAAATAAAATAGTAGGTGTGCCTAGGTTTTGAAACGTGTCTCCAACACAATTAATATTAAAACCATCATCATAACGCCCTATATGTCCTTTAATTAAATGTGACAATGTTGTATTCATAGCAGAGATATACTGCATAGCCACCTTCCTATTTACTGTAATAGAGCGTTCTATATCTTGTGATGGCGACAAAAAAGATACTGCAGCAGTTTTAGGTGTAAGATTTACATTATAAATGGTGCGTTGGTCGTGTAAGTTTAAACACAAATGAGGCGTAAATTCCTTATAAACCGCTTTAAGCACTTTACTTTCTGGCTGAGAGCAATCTTGCGCATCTCTATTTAAATCTATTTCGTTAGAATTAAAGCGCGTATAAGCCTCACAACCATCTGGATTTAACTGTAAAATTATTTTTAAGGTGATGCTTTTAAATATCTCCTCAGTTTCTGCAGAGTCTTTATGAGCGTCTATAATTGATAACAGATCTAATACAGCTTTAGTAGTTGTGCTTTCGTTTCCATGCATTTGAGACCAGCCTAATATTTTATAAGAACCAGTTCCTAATGTTATAGAATGAATTGGTTTTCCTAAAACAGAGTGACCTTCTAACGACACTTTTCCAATTGTTGAAAAGCGTTTTAAAGCTGAATTAATTTCATAAGGATGTATATAACGACCAATTATAGGCTTATAAAAATGATCGTTGTAAGACTTCCAAAATAGATGCTGATATATTGTATTATTTTCCACGTTACAAATGTAAACAATGTCTAATTTACATTTGTATACAGATGAAATGTCCATTTAGTTTAATTATGTAAACACAAAGAAGGTCGTGACTCTATTATAATTGAGAAATTAATAACGATGTGTATTTAATAAGCATTAAATAATGTTTTTCAATGTGTTATATACGTTTATATCAACTTTTAGTTCAATATAATTAACGTTATTATAGCTTGGTTTTGGTTATTTCTGTCAATAAGTTTACATTTGTAATGTATATATTTTAAAACTTAAGTTTACAATGGTAAACAGCACTGAATTTACGAAACGACTCGAAAAAATCTTTGATTATTACGATCTGAGTGCCTCTTCTTTTGCAGATAAAATTGAAGTTGGACGCTCTTCTATTTCTCATATTGTTTCCGGAAGAAACAAACCGAGTTTAGATTTTGTAATGAAAGTTGTATCTACTTTTGATGAAGTAGATTTATACTGGTTATTAAATGGTAAAGGAACATTCCCAAAATCAGATACAACAGTTCAGTCTTCTACACCACCAAGACCACAATCTTCATTTAGTGATTTTGACACATCACCTACACAGGATTTATTTTCTGATGCAGAACACCATTCAAATTCAATTGAAAATCACATTGCTCCAAAACCTAGTAATGTAAAGAGTAAAGCTATTGCTAAGATTATTGTCTTATATACTGATGGAAGTTTTGAGGCTTTTGAAAATTAATGCCTTATTTTTGCAAAAAAAGATCCTATGAAGCGTTTTGCAGCTCTTTTAATCTGTTTAATACTTACATCTTGTTATGCTCCAGAACGTGACTGTAAAGCATTTAAAACTGGTACTTTTGAATTTGAAAGTTTTTTAAATGGCGAATTAGTGACCTCGCGTTTTATTAGAAATGATTCTATTGAAATTGATATGTTTCAAGGTAAAAGTGATACTGCTTCAGTACGTTGGGTAAACGACTGTGAATATATACTCACCAATCTTAACCCCAAAAATATGGCAGAAGAAAAGCCATTACAAATTAGAATTATCACCACAGAAAAAGATTCCTATACATTTGAATATTCATTAGTAGGATCTCCAGAAAAGCAGCGTGGTACTGTTACAAGAGTTAAAGAGTAATTAATAGACTAAGGACAATACTTTCTTAAAAGCTTTTGCTCTAAGCCTAAAGTTTTTCCTAAAAATGCCAATACTGTTATTCCTGAATTTTGAACACCTCTTGGTATATTAGGTACATACGTATCCATTTTTTGTAATGCAATTGCCATTAACAATATATTTTTAGGAAGTCCATTTTTATAAACCTTACCATCTTCTGCTAGGCCATACATAATTTGTAAGCCTTCTCTTAATTTTCCAGGTGTATTTACGGTTACTTTAAACACAACTGTCTTATTCGTAGGATTATAAAACTGATGTTTTGTAAATGGAGAAATTTGCCTGGTCTCATTCTCCTTTAAAAGAAAGGGCTTATTATTTATAAATACCTGTAACTCTCCAGAAATAACCTTGAATACTTCTGTAATCTTGGTGTGGTAATGCTTTTGTGTTTGCCCACTTTGCGGCAATAACGTTGTTTTAAATACTAAGGATTCTTCAGATTCAGAAAGAATTTCAATTTCATCATTTAATATAGGGTTAGAGNAAGTAACATTTNGTTTAGCCATTNGTTNTGTGCTGTNTATTAAGNNTTAATTCTCTTCAATNTTAATAATCTGCTCTATCCAACTCGTTGTATTGCTAAGTTTAACATCGGGTGTTAGCCCTTTAGTTTCATATTGCGCATATGCTTTTTTATTGTGTTTTGTAGAAAGTGTAATACTATAATCCCTACAAGAGGTTGTTGTTTTATAAGCTTTGTTTCCATATCCATAAGCTAACATACCTCTTGAGTTTTCTCCNACAAGTTTAGTGCGATTGTCTTNTAATAACTCTANTNCAGCAAGNTCTGCCGCGCTTGAAGTTTTAAAATTTATAACAACATATATCGTTTTTAAGCTAGAGTTTCGTTTTACATATTTTATTAAAGGTTTGGCTTGTTTTAATGAGCCTCCACCATTATTCCTTAAATCNATAATCAGNTTTTCTTTTTCTAATTTTTGTAAAGTTTCATCATAAAATTTATCAGCTTCTTTCATTAAAGCTTTTGTTCTAGATAACGTTTTTATACCAACATAATCAAATGAAGGGTTTAGAGATGTATAGTTGAAATTCTCGGCGTGATTTTTATTAAAAAAGTAATTATCCTCTTTATTCCAAAATGTTGAGTGAATACGGCCTTCACTTATAGAAATANTATTCTGATAAAAAAGTAGACCATTTTTATAAAATTCAAAGATTTCAAAAGTTTTTGGTGAAGTCTTTTTTATTCTTAACCTAATTTTTCCTTTGGTCCACGCTTTAGAATTTGAATCTAACGTAATACCTAACCATTCAACTTCTGCGCTTTTTTTAACCAAAATCTTATCACTTCCTGCAAAGTAAATTCCTGAAATACTGTCTGAAGCCGTTAAAGTAGTATCTATATTTTTAGAATAGCTTGGTATATTTACTGGTATATCTTCAGGTACCCAATAAATTTCGTTATGTCGGTCTTTAATAAATGATATGTATTTCTGGATATAGCCTACACAAAAAAACGTGCTTAATGAATCATTTTTAATTTCTTCCTTTATTTGTTCTCGCCATTCTTGTAACTCTATTCTTAAATTAGCTGTAGTTACTTGATCTTTATAGCTTTTAGAGGATTTTATAACCTCAGACACTTCATTTAGTGCTGTCATACAATTACAGTCCTTTTCTTGGCTATAAGCAGTAGTTAATAGTAATGCAAAAGCCCATATGAAATTGTAATTGTACATAATCTGTTTTTAGTTAATAGCTATCATTTTTATTTAAGAGAATTCACTTTAATTCGTTATCCTTTGCCTGTTGTGCTTTACGTTCTGCGTAGGCATATCCTTGTTTCCACCAACTACGCATGAGCTTCTTATTAAATATCAATGAGTTTTCAGTTAGTTTAGATGGTGTGTAATATAAGTTNAGTGTTACTTCCTTATTTATAGCTGCTAGTTTTCCTTCTACAATATTGTGTCTTTCGGTTTGGTCCATCATAAAGCTAAAAAGGCCAACCATAAGTGAAAACGGATTTTTACCTAATATTTTATTGTGTTCCATATTCTCACTNTCTAAAATAATAGCATCAATTTCTGTTGCGCCTCTTCTTATTGCTTCACGTATAGGAATTAAGCAACCAAANCCACCATCTGCATACTCAAATCCGTCTTTTTCAACCAGACTCATAAANGGTACGTAGTTGCAGGAAATCCATATCCATTCACAAAAATCATNATAGGTACATTCTTGAATACTCTTATATTCTACNTTNTTTTTAGTAAGGTTAGATACTGTTACTACAATATCTTTAGCGTTTGTTCGGGCTTTTTGAAATTCGGCTTCAGAAAAATTCTTACGTATAAGTTGTCTTAGGTTTTTACTTTCTCCAAACGTGCGTTTACGTTTTATAAACTGTAATAANGAATTNACATAGTTTATNGAGACAAACTCTCTATTATCCTTGCGNTTAACACGAAACGGATTTAAACTAAAAATAGAGTTCTGATTAACATTGGTGTATATATTATACAACTTATTTAGATTGCCCAATGCTAAGTGTGGTAACAGTAAACTTCCTGTTGAACTTCCTAGAAACAAATCATACTTTGTATGTTGATGCCTAATAAGGTAATGCGCAACGCCACCAGCATAAGCACCTTTACTACCACCACCAGATATTACTAATGCTCTCATTATAATATAGTATCTAAAAATGCATTTTCTTCTTTTGTAAACGTTGCTTTAAGTTGTAGTAAACGTTTTTTGTAATCTGGCTTTTTTATAAGTTCTTTTAAAAGTTCTCGTGAAAACTTTTTAAATCGCCAAACGTGATGTGTTGTAGCATCAACCAAGTTCATTAAACTTTCGTCTGAAAAGGCTTCAATTTGGTATAGGTAATTAAATGNTAGTTCTCTAATCTGGTAGCTATACTTAGTATTGGTATACGTTGTTAATTTCTGAAATGTTTCAGATTTATTTGTAGGCTCATAGTTTTGAGTTGCCAAGTTTAAGGTAAGCCAAAGTAGCTCNACGTTATGATCTGAAAANCCTTTAATTCCTTTTAACTGTTCAAGGTAAGTAACACGTTTATTTGGAAATTGGCTCCAAAGGGCATACAAAGCAAGTTCTTTNGTTTGGTAAGAATCATCTTGTAAAAGTGACTCAAATTCAGACTGCAATGCCTTAGGTATTTCCTTTACATTAGCAACAATAGCCTGTCTTATAAGGCGATTATTAGTGTTAAATGCCATACGCATTAAAGACAAAGCTTCCGTATGCGGTTCGTTTGCTAACTGATAAACTATTTCTTGCCCTATATAAGTATTTACTTTTGGTGCAGAAAGTTCTTTAAAAAACAAATCTGCCTTNTCTTCTANTGGNGTTTCTCTTAATGCAGAAATTTTAAAATAGTGCTGCATAAATTCAGATGTTTTTAAACTGTTCAAGGCAGNTTCTGCTTTAAAAGCAGATTGTTCTAACCAGTTGGCTTTAAAAGTGCTCAACTCTTTTCCTGAGGCTTGTTCTATTGCAGCTAAGAAGTCATCTACTGTAACATTCTTGTACGCGTAAGTGTTTAAATAGTGCTTCACTCCTATTTTAAATGCTAAATCTCCAACGTCTTCCCTCAACATATGTAATGCCCAAGCGCCTTTCTCATAAAAAGTTAATGAGCTTGCCTTAGGGTTTGTTAAAGCTTCTCCTTTGCCACTATCACTTAGTTCTTTAAGACGTTCTGCACTCTCATAAAGTTTCCAATAGTAATAATCTTCTCCAAAAATCTCTCGTTCAGCCAACAATGCATAATAGGTTGCAAAACCTTCGTGAAGCCAATGGTGNGCACTACTTTTCTCGGTAACTAAATCGCCAAACCATTGGTGCGCTAACTCGTGAGCATTTACATTTACATAATTGCGGTCTATAAATCCGATATCGTCGGTTACAAAAGCATCGCTAAAAATGGTTAAGCTTGTGTTTTCCATTCCTGCATAGAGAAANTCNTTAACATACACTTGTTTATAATTTTGCCAAGGGTATGGTACACCTATTTCAGACTCTAAAAAATTAAAAATAGTTGAAGTATGACGGTAAGTTGCCTCAAACTCCTCAGTATCTTTAGGCTCAAANTATAGCTGAATAGGAATACCACTAGCGCTTGTAAGAGATTTGTGATCATAATGTCCAGCAGCTAATGCCACCAAATAACTAGACATGGGTTGCTTCATGTCATAATACCACGTCTTTTTAGTTTTAGTGCTACTAACAGAATCTAAAACACCACTTGCCATTACATTGAGATGTTGTGGAGCTGTTATCGTAAGNTCAAACTCNATTTTATCTGTCATATCATCTATACTCGGTAACCAGTGCGACGTATATTTACCTTGGCCTTGAGTAAAAANTTGATGNTCATTTAGGTCGTTTACAAAATAAAGGGTTTGCTTTGGAGAGGTTGTGTAAGTAATATTGAAGCTATATTCTGAAGGTTTGAAATCTCCTCTAATAATTAACTTCCCATTATCTGTTATAAACTGAAGCGTATCATTTCCNGAAACAACACTTTCAATAGTTTCAATTTTTGAATNTAANTATAACTCATTGGNTTGTTGAAGTATATCTACTATAANTTCAACTTTAGATTTAATTGATTTTGATTCAGGCAGCAATTCAATTTCAGCTGCTANTCTCTTAACATCTTGGGTTTGTGCTAATAAAGGCCATTGTAAAATTGAACAAAAAAATATAAATAATAGGTATTTCATAAACGGAGAACCTCNAACANGAGATTAATATTTTAANTTATTTCTTAATTAATATTACTTCAAAAAATAGGGTTTCAAACTTTATCTTAAAACGATTTTTTTAATAATAAATTACAGAAATTGTATACTACAAATCTAGCAAATCAAATCTCAATTACACTTAATTCTGTAATTTAGCGGCAATGAGCAGTCTTCTACAAACTCCCATAGATTATTTAAAAGGTGTTGGTACCAATCGTGCAGATTTACTCCGCACAGAATTAGACATACACACCTTTCAAGATTTGCTCAATTTCTTNCCGTTTAGATATATAGATAAGACTAAGTATTATAAGATAANTGAGCTGCAACGCAATTCTGCAGACGTTCAAGTTATAGGGAAGATTACACACATAAAAACTGTAGAGCAAAAACGCGGAAAACGTTTAGTGGCAGATTTTATAGATGATACCGGTAAAATGGAATTGGTCTGGTTTAGAGGTCATAAATGGATTAAGGAAAACCTTAAATTAAACACAGCATATGTAATTTACGGAAAAGTAAACCATTACAACGGAACGTTTTCTATGCCTCANCCAGAAATGGAACNTTATGCAACTCATAAAGAAGAGGTTAAGATAGCTATGCAACCTGTTTATTCATCTACCGAAAAGCTAACCAACAAAGGCATTACCCAACGNTTTATGGGCAAAATGATGCAACAGGTTTTTATACAAACTGGAGCAACTTATGAGGAAACACTTGCCGCANCTTTAAGAGNGGAACTAAANTTAATTAGCAAGACTCAAGCGTTACGAAACATACANTTTCCTAAAAATTCAGAATTACTAGCCAAGGCACAATTTAGGNTAAAATTTGAAGAGCTATTTTATATACAGCTACAAATGCTTTCTAAGANCTTACAACGTAAGCAGCGCCTAAAAGGCTTTCCATTTGATCAAGTTGGTGAGGTTTTTAACGACTTTTACGAGAATCACTTACCATTTGAGTTAACCAATGCNCAAAANCGCGTAATTAAAGAAATTAGAAATGATTTAGGCAGTAGCGCCCAAATGAATAGATTACTTCAAGGTGATGTGGGTTCGGGAAAAACCATTGTTGCACTAATGTGTGTTTTGTTAGCTATCGATAACAATTTTCAGGCGGTTCTTATGGCACCTACTGAGATTTTAGCGCAACAACATTATCAAGGTATAAAAGACCTTGTGGCTCACTTAGATATTAAAGTTAATTTACTAACAGGCTCAGTTAAAAAGAGTGATCGTACCTTAATTCATGAAGCTCTTGAAGACGGCACACTTAATTTACTAATTGGCACACATGCAGTTTTAGAAGACAAGGTGCAGTTTAAAAATTTAGGNTTAGCTATTATTGATGAACAGCATAGATTTGGAGTGGCACAACGTTCTAAATTATGGCGTAAGAATACCATACCACCACATATTTTAGTGATGACAGCTACTCCAATACCACGTACTCTAGCTATGAGCGTGTATGGCGATTTAGANATAAGTGTAATCGATGAGTTGCCACCTGGACGAAAAGCCATTAAAACTGTACATAGGTTTGATAGCCATAGACTACGTGTCTTTANGTTTATACGTGATGAAATTGAAAAAGGCAGACAGGTTTATGTTGTATATCCATTAATACAGGAAAGTGAAGTNTTGGATTACAAAGATTTAATGGATGGTTACGAAAGTATTGTGAGAGATTTTCCTCAGCCAGAGTATCAGGTTTCTATTGTTCACGGCCAAATGAAGCCTGCAGATAAAGATTATGAAATGCAACGCTTTGTAGAAGGTAAAACACATATAATGGTTGCAACCACNGTTATTGAAGTTGGTGTTAACGTTCCTAATGCATCTGTTATGATAATTGAAAGTGCTGAGCGTTTTGGNTTATCNCAACTACACCAATTGCGCGGTCGTGTTGGTCGTGGTGCAGAACAGAGTTTTTGTATTCTTATGACCGGTCATAAACTTAGTGATGATAGTAAAACTCGCCTAGAAACTATGACGCGTACTAACGATGGTTTTGAAATAGCCGAAGTAGATTTAAAACTTCGNGGTCCTGGCGATATGATGGGTACGCAACAAAGTGGTGTTTTAAACCTTAAGATAGCAGATATAGTTAAGGATAATAATATTTTAAAACTAGCAAGAAGTTATGCCTATGCAATCTTAAAAGAAGATCCTAGCTTAAGTGATGACAGTAATGCTATTTATCGTAAAATTTATAAGCTGTTAGGCAAAGACAAAACCATTTGGAAATATATTTCTTAAGAGAGCTGTTTCACCAATTCTTTTAATGAAGTGCAGCTTAACGTAGGCTTTTTACCTAATGGATAAATAGATTTTTTTTCTCTTTCAATAAAAGCCGTTTGTAATCCTGCTTGTTGTGCACCAATAATATCCCAACCGTGTGCAGCTACTAACATTGCTTGTTCTGCGGAAACATTTAAAGAGTCTANAACATATTTNTATGTGTTGGCGTGTGGTTTATAAACTTTTACAGCACTAACNCTAAATAAAGCATTAAAATANGNAGAGAGCTCTGCGTTTTCAATTTGTTGTTCCAAAGCATCTTTACTACCATTGGTTAATGCTACCAATATAAATCCTTTAGTTTTTAGNNCCTGCAATGCTTCTACAACATCTGCGTGAGGTTTTAAATTAAGGATATGGTTTAATATTGTTTTAGTTTCAGCTTCAGATATATGAACGTTAAAATGAGCTTCAACCATTTTTAATACTGCTTTNCCGATAGCACCAAAATCGTTATAGGTTTCTTGTATTGTTTCAGCAAAAGAATACATTAATAGTTTATGAAACCAAATTTGGAATGCGGCTTCGTTTCCAAATGCATTATTCATAGCTCTTTCCATTAAAGAAAGGTCTANAAGTGTTTCATTTACATCAAAAATGAGAAGTTTAGGTGTGTTTTTCATCATTATTATTAAAACTATAAATCCAAGCTGTTACACTTGGATNTATANAATTTANATTAAAGNTTATACTAGCTGTTTAAGCTCATAATAGCCTTTTCATTTACAAACTCTTTCATACCAAANCCACCATGTTCTCTACCATATCCTGAGTTTTTAACGCCTCCGAATGGCATGTTAGGTTGTGCTAATCCAAATGAATTGATAAACACCATACCAGTATCAAAATGATTTTTGGCAAGCGCGAAGGCTTTGTCTTCATCTTTAGAGAAGATACCACCACCAAGACCAAATCTACTATCATTGGCAATACGCATAGCATCTTCATTATCTTTAGCTCTAATTAATGACGCAACAGGACCAAAAAGCTCATCATCATAAGCTGGCTGTCCTGGTTTCACATTTTCAAGAATTGTTGCTGGATAATAAAACCCGTCGCCTTGAGGAAGTTCTCCACCTACAAGAATTTTTGCTCCTTTAGCAACACTTTCTTTAAGCTGTGTGTGTATTTTATTACGTAAATCTTCACGTGCCATTGGGCCGATGTCTGAATCTTCATCCATAGGATCTCCATGTTTAATATCCTTCATTCCCTTAACAAATGCTTCTTTAAACTTATCATAAACGGCATCTACTACCACAAAACGTTTTGCAGCAACACAAGTTTCTCCATTATTATAAATACGTCCTTCTACACTTGTTTTAGCAGCTAACTCTACATCTGCATCATCTAAAACTAAGTAAGCATCATTACTACCAAGCTCCATTACTGTTTTCTTTAATGCAGCACTTGCTTTTTGAGCAACTACTTTACCTCCTTCTGCACTACCAGTCATCGTAACTCCTCTAACAAGGTCGTTTTCTATAACCTTATCAGACTGTTCGTGGTTCATTACTAAAACAGTGAATAAATGTTTTGGCAAGCCAGCATCCTCATATACTTTCTGTAAGAATTTAGCAGAACCTGTAACATTTTCTGCGTGCTTTAGCAATACTCCGTTACCTGCCATTAAGTTAGATATACTATATCTTACTGCCTGATAGCAAGGAAAATTCCAAGGCTGTATACCATATACAATACCAATAGGAGAATGAGTAATTACTCCTTTTCCTCCTTCAGGTAATTCACGCTCTATATCTTTAAGTACGTCTGCTCCAGTATTTGCAGTATAATCACAAATTCCTGCACAAAGCTCTACTTCTTGCAAACCTTGCTTATAAACTTTACCCATTTCTTGAGTCATAAGCTTGGCATATTCCTCTTTACGCTCTTTTAAAAGTTTACCTATAGATTTAAGTACTTTACCACGTTCTTCAAAAGATTTAGATTTCCACTCTGTAAATGCTTTGTGGCATTTCTCTACAGCATTTGTAACATCTTCATCACTCATATAGGTATATTCTTCAATAACCTTTCCTGTATGAGGATTAATAGTGTTAAACCCATTTTCTCTTTCTCTATTTATTATCTCTATTTCTTTTTCTAGTATCATTTTTTCTTTTTTTTTGGTTAATTAAAAAGCTAAGTCTTATTAAGTTTTAGCTTGTTGGTATAAGGTCTCTAGTTTTGGCTTCATAATCTATATAGCCTTCAGGACCTTGTGAATAAAAGGTATTAGCATCCCATTCTGCAGTTGGTATATTTTCTTTAAATCGACCTACTAAGTCTGGATTCGATATATATAGTTTTCCAAAAGCAACAAGGTCTGCATCACCATTTTCTATTACTTTATTTGCGGTGTCTTTTGTAAACCCAGTATTTATCATTAATGTCCCTGAATATTTAGGACGGTATCGCTTTGCAATATGCTCTTCTGCATAATCAACATCTGAGACATCTGTAAAAGGCTCAGATAAATGTATGTATGATAAATCGTATTCTTTTTCTAATCTTTCAATCACATAGTCGAATGTTGGGATGGTATCTTCAACGACTTCCATTCCAAATGTACCGTGTAATGATGGGTTAAATCGAGCTCCTATCCTATTCTGCGGAATTACCTGTTTTACAGCATCTAAAACTTCAAAAAAGAAACGCGCTCTGTTTTCTATACTTCCGCCGTATTGGTCGTCTCTTTTATTACTGAAGCTACTGAAGAATTGATGAAATAGATATCCGTTTGAAGAATGTATCTCTATGCCATCAAAACCTGCTTCAACTGCATTTTTTGCTGCTTGCTTAAAATCATTTACTGTAATTTTTATTTCCTCAAGTGTCATTGCCTTTGGGGTTACAGTATCTTTAAAACCTTCTGGAGTATAAGATTGTGCGTGTGGATTTATAGCTGATGGTGCTACTGGCAAATCACCATCATGAAAATCTGGATGACTCATACGGCCTACATGCCATAGTTGTATAAAAATACGTCCGCCAGCATCGTGTACACTTTTTGTTACTTTTTTCCAGCCTTCTACTTGTGCTTTAGAGTGTATTCCTGCAGTATGTATGTAACCAACTGCTTGTTTAGATACTTGCGCACCTTCTGTAATTATGAGTCCTGCTGTAGCACGTTGTGTGTAATATTCTACGTGCAATTCTGTAGGTGCATTTTCATCGTTTACAGCACGGCTACGTGTCATAGGTGCCATTACTGCACGATTAGGTAACGACAAGTCGCCAATTTTATGTGGTTGTAATATAGGTTGATCTTTCATTGTAATTTTTTTGGTTTTACCCAAATATACAATGAAGAACAGCTTGAAATGCTTGACGTACGTTAGCGTAAGCTGTTAAAGATAGTTAAGAGGCTATTTCTAGCTGTTTCCTAATACGGCTTAAGCTTTCTGGTTTTATACCAAGATAGTTTGCTATATGGTAGTTTGCTACACGACTTTCAATTCTAGGATAAGATTTACAAAAATCTATATAACGTTCTGTTGCAGATTTCTCTAATGTTGATAAGACACGTTTTCTAAGAGACACAAATGCTCCTGCTGTTTTAATTCTGAAGAATCGTTCAAATTTTGGAATACGGATATATAGAGTTTCAAGTATGGCTTTATCTAACTTTAAAACTACAGAGTCTTCAATTGCTTCAACATAGAGTTTAGCTGGTTCATTGTTAAAGAAGGCTTCAAAATCACTAATCCACCAATCTTCAATAGCAAATTGAATAATGTGTTTTTCGCCGTGAGAATCTAGATAGTATGCTTTCAAACAGCCTTTTAGAACATAGAACTCTGAATTTACAACATCGCCAGGTTGAATTAAAAAGTGTTTCTTAGAAACTTTCTCTTCAGTAAACAAGCTTAAAAACTCTGTCATCTCACTTTCTGTAAGATCAATTACCTTATTAACGTGTTGTCTTAATTTTTCACTGGCCATTACACAAATATAGACTTTAGTTAAAATGACTCACGTTAAAAAAATTAAAAAAAACTGGCGTTGTTTAGCATTGGGATTTAGTTAAGACCTCCAGAAATTTTTTTCTGATAACGGCCTTGTACTATATCTATAATAACCAATGTTATGATAACAAAGTAGAATGTTCCTTTACTCATTGGAGTAATTTCACTTCCAAAAAACTCCATATGTGCTAAATGGCCACCTTCGCTCATTAGCATAATTCCTACTATAAATAATATAAATAGTCCCAATACTTCATACATACGGTTCTTCTTCAAGAAGGCAGTTACTTTTCCTGCTAACCAAATCATCATAACACCACCAATTACAATTGCTACAGCCATTACCCAAAAGACATCGGTTAATGCAATGGCACTTAAAATTGAATCGAATGAGAATACAAGGTTCATTATAATGATTGAGATAATGATTCTTGTAACACTTTTATGTTTTGAATTATGCTGATCCTCATTATGCTCTTTAAAAGACATCATATGCCAGATTTCTTTTACTGAAGTATAAATTATGAAAACACCACCTGCTAAAACAATAAGGCTGTGAATATTAAACTCACCACCAACTATACCTTCTAAATGAAAACCAAAAACAGGATCTTGAAACAAATCAATTAAACTTACCAAGACAAAAAGCAATACAATACGTAAAACTATAGCTATTCCTATTCCTAATAAACGCACTCGCTTTTGTTCACTAGGTGGTGCTTGACCGCTTTCCATGGATATATAAAGTAAGTTATCTAACCCTAAAACCATTTGCAAGAGAGTTAGCATACCTAAAGTGATAAAATTATCGAGTGTAAAAAGACCTTCCATAGTTTATTAGTTGTATAGTTTAGGTCAAAGATACTTTTTAAGAAGACAATTAAAAATAAAAAACCTCTTCGGTGAGGAAGAGGTCTTTATTGATAACTAATTAAGTGGAAAAACTAAACTTAAAACTTATACCCTAAAAAATAATTAGCTATTCTAAAACTTTTAAATAAAAGAGGTGATTTTAATAATACAGGATAAAACTATACTATAATTCTCTATTAAAATACCAAAAATTGAATTTTTAGAATATTTTTATCAAATAATTAAAGAATATTTATTTTTAATAAGAATTATTTGCCAAATTTATGTTAACAATGTAAGCGAATGTATAGATAATTAAAGTTTATGGTTTTAAAAATATAGTGTATAACCCTTAAAATTTTAATTAAAATAAATAGTGAGATAACAAGTCAAACCATAGATAATTAATCCTGAATTATCGAAATTTGCTTTTTAAAACTACTCAAGAACTATGCTTACAGTCTGGATTATATTTATCGTATTTATACTTATTTGTCTTGCATTAGATCTTGGCGTCTTTAACAAAAAGGCACATATAATAAAGACTAAAGAAGCGTCAATATTTACTGCTATCTGGGTTTCTTTTGCTCTTGCGTTTAGTGGCGTAATTTGGTGGTTGTTTTCACAAGGTATTGTAGAGAATCCAACAAATCTCACAGCAGATAATGCCGTACTTAAATACATTACCGGCTACCTTATAGAGCTTTCTTTAAGTATTGATAATGTTTTTGTGATTGCTGTAATATTTTCATCTTTTAATATTCCGCAATTATACCAGCATAAGGTCTTGTTTTGGGGAATTTTAGGTGCAATTGTTTTTAGAGCATTAATGATTTTCTTTGGGGTCGCGCTTATTACTAAGTTTGATTGGATAATTTATGTATTTGGTGCCTTCTTACTTTATACAGCATTTAAAATGCTAAAGAGTGACGACAGTCACTTTAACCCAAAGCAATCTTGGATTTTTAAGACTATAAAAAAAGTGTACCCTATCACTACTGCTACAGATGGCGATAAGTTTTTTATTCGCCGTATGGGTATTAAAGCAGCCACTCCTCTATTTATGGCTCTTTTAGTAATAGAACTCACAGACATACTATTTGCATTGGACAGTATTCCTGCAATCCTTGCCATTACCGAAGATCCATTTATTGTATTCTCTTCTAATATCTTTGCAATATTAGGTTTACGTTCTATGTATTTTTTAATTTCCAGAATGCTCGAAAAGTTCAGATATATTAACTACAGTTTAGTTGTTATACTAACCTTTGTAGGCTTAAAAATGATTTTTGTTCATCATATTGAAATACCTGAATGGCTTTCATTAGCTGTAATAGTAGTGGCTCTTGCTGGTGGCATTTTAGCTTCGGTTTTAATTAAGAATCCTCAAGCAAGTGATGTAATAGATGACTCTAATTAAGCTTAGTTACATTTAAAAAAACTTTAACCACATCTTAAAAAAAAGCCAAATAGGCTGTAATATTTGCTATGCCTAAGCTTGTCTTGTATCTTAGTATAAAAATATATTATGGAGATTAACTTTAATTATGTGCACGTAAGCGCTAGTGAGCGTTTAGAAGCATTTACGACAGAAAAAATAAATAAATTAGCTAATAGATACGATTTTATAGTAAAGGCAGATGTTTTCTTTAAAAAGGAAAACACATCTGAGCCAGATACAGGTATGATTGCAGAAATTAGATTAAGTGCACCTGGTCCTAGACTATTTGCAGAATCTAGTAATAGTAATTTTGAACACGCTGTTGCAGAAGTTGCCGAACAATTAAAAACGCAATTAGAGAAGCGAAAAGCTTCTATGAAAACGTATTAATAGTTACGATACTAACTAATCCTTAAAAATATAATGGGCGTGATAGCACAAGATAATAAACAAATGAATTTCTATTATTCAGAAGACTCTAGTATAGCCAAGCAAGCTCTTGGCTACCTAGAAGCTTCTGATAAGAAAATTCAACTTATAAATATTAACGAAACTAAACTTACCGGCACACAATGGGCAGAATTATCCCAAGGNGTTGGTACTACTATAGACGGATTAATTTCAAAAGATCATCCTAGTGCAAAAGATGTAATTAAAGATGGTGATTTTGATGAACACGATTGGATAGATATTTTAAATAACTGTCCTCAGGTATTTGAGTATCCAGTAGCTATGAATGGGTCGTCTTTTCTTTTGGTAAATACACCATCAGATATCCTTAAGTTTTACGGTGTAGACAGTCCTGCTTTAAACAAACCAAAACTTGGCGAGGAGCAAGATACTAAACCAGCTTCAAAAAATGATAATTATATCGAGTAATTCATCACTTTTAATAGTTTNAAATTAAACAAAATGCAATTGAACATCTCAATTGCATTTTTTTATTGCAAATTTCATTAGAAATATGACTTTTAATTATTGAATTGNTAGTTATTTAGCATATTGCTGTATTGGTTTTCAGATGCATTTCCATTACCTTTGCATGATAAAATTTGAATCATAATTATGCAAAAATCGCCTTCCACAGCTAAAGATATTTCTTTTGAAGATTTTAAGACAGAAGTTTTAAATGATTACAAGCTTGCCGTAACCAGTAGAGAGTGCAGTTTACTAGGNCGTCGCGAGGTACTTACAGGTAAAGCTAAATTCGGAATTTTTGGAGATGGTAAAGAGGTACCACAGTTAGCATTGGCTAAAGCCTTTAAAAATGGAGACTTTAGAAGTGGTTACTATAGAGACCAAACCTTTATGATGGCAATTGGCGCATTAAACATACAACAGTTTTTTGCAGGCCTATATGCTAACACAGATTTAGAAAAAGAGCCAATGAGTGCAGGACGCCAAATGGGTGGTCATTTTGCAACTCACAGTTTAAACGAAGATGGTTCTTGGAAAAANTTAATGCAACAAAAAAACAGCAGTGCAGACATCTCTCCTACTGCTGGACAAATGCCAAGACTTTTAGGTTTGGCACAAGCTTCTAAAATTTACAGACACGTAGATGGTATAGATGCTGAAAAATTTTCTGATNAAGGAAATGAAATTGCTTGGGGAACTATAGGTAACGCNAGTACTAGTGAAGGTTTATTCTGGGAAACTATTAATGCNGCAGGTGTCTTACAGGTACCTATGGTTATGAGTGTTTGGGATGATGAATACGGTATTTCTGTTCATGCAAGACACCAAACAACAAAAGAAAATATATCAACTATCCTTAGCGGCTTTCAAAGAGATGAANAGCACAAAGGNTTTGAAATAATGGTTGTAAAAGGTTGGGATTATGCAGCATTGGTAGATACTTACCAAAAAGCNAGTGCACTTGCAAGAGAAAAGCATGTNCCTGTTTTAATTCACGTAAACCAACTTACACAACCACAAGGACATTCTACTTCTGGATCTCATGAGCGCTATAAGAGTGAAGATCGTTTAGCTTGGGAAAANGAATACGATTGTAACGTACAGATGCGCCAATGGATGATTACTAACAACATTGCNACAGAAGAACAATTGTCTGAGATAGAAAAGGATATTAAAAAGCAAGTAAGAGATGGTAAAAANGCCGCTTGGTCAGATTTTACCAACATTTCAAAAGCNCCACACCAAGAGGTGTTGCCTTTATTAAAAAATCTTGCTGAATCCAGCTCTAACAAAACATTCATCAACGCATTATATGAAGAGCTAGCTTCTAAAAAAGAACCACTTAAGAAAGATTTGGTATCTTATTCTAGNAAGGCNTTACGCTATACNTTTGGAGAATCATCTGAAGCTAAATCTACACTAGAAAATTGGCTTACATCTTATATTGAAANGGTTCAACCAAACTACAGCAGTCACTTAGTAAGTGAAAGCGAATGGAATGTCACAGGTGTTAATGAGGTAAAGCCAACATATGACGATAATTCAGAAGATGTTGATGCNCGTTTAATACTNAGAGATAACTTCGACCATATATTTTCTAATCATCCAGAAACATTAATATTTGGAGAAGATACCGGAGAAATTGGTGATGTAAACCAAGGTCTTGAAGGCATGCAGGAAAAATATGGTGAACTAAGAGTTGCAGATACTGGTATTAGAGAAGCAACTATTTTAGGTCAAGGTATAGGTATGGCGCTAAGAGGNTTGCGTCCAATTGCAGAAATNCAATATTTAGATTACGTCTTGTATGCATTACAAATCATGAGTGATGATTTGGCTACNTTACAATANAGAACTGTNGGAAAACAAAAAGCACCTTTAATCATAAGAACACGTGGTCACCGTTTAGAAGGTATATGGCATAGTGGCTCACCAATGGGTGCATTATTACATACTTTAAGAGGTATACATATACTTGTTCCGAGAAACATGACTAAAGCGGCTGGTTTTTACAACACGCTTTTAGAGGCAGATGAGCCTGCATTAATTGTAGAGTGCCTTAATGGTTACCGTTTAAAAGAAAAAATGCCTACTAACCTAGGTGAATTTAGAACACCTATTGGTGTGGTTGAAACTGTTAAAGAAGGTAAAGACATAACTTTAGTATCTTACGGGTCTACTTTAAGACTTGTACAGCAAGCAGCCAAAGAGCTACAAGAAGTTGGTATAGATGCTGAAATCATAGATACACAATCACTACTTCCTTTTGATATTAATCATGATATNNTTGAAAGTGTGAAAAATACAAACAGACTTCTAGTAATAGATGAAGATGTTCCTGGTGGAGCTTCAGCATATATA
Source organism: Croceibacter sp. (assembly GCF_002716225.1). Lineage (NCBI taxonomy): Bacteria > Pseudomonadati > Bacteroidota > Flavobacteriia > Flavobacteriales > Flavobacteriaceae > Croceibacter > Croceibacter sp. The sequence continues at coordinate 37,377 of NZ_PAZX01000011.1, forward strand.
TTACAACACATTTTAGAAGAGCAAAACGCTTGGAGGTATTTAGACAGCAAACCAAAAACTCTTACTGCAAAAGCACATAGACCTGCTTACGGTACAGATGGTGATTATTTNTCAAAACCATCAACCGAAGATATTTTTGATGCTGTTTATGAAATTATGCACGAAAGNAACCCAACTCAGTTTCCAAAATAGAGCTAACACGTATTATTTAAAGACCTGCCTTATGCAGGTCTTTTTTTTATGGTTAACTTTAGATCACATAATTAATTGTCTAACCAACCTAAAATGCATTTAAAAACTACACGTTTAACTTATATATTAATTGTTTTGGGTGTCTTTTTTCTGGGACAAATTACTTGGTCTCAAGAACAAAAGGAGGAACAGAAAGATGACCAACCACCTAAAAAAGAATCTCTTTTTGAAGATGATGCTAATTATCAAAGCAATCCTATTGGAGATTTTAATGAAGCCTATTACATTGTAGATCGTTTAAATGAACAAATAGGCTTATCTCCTAGTGAATATAATTTACAGACGCCACAGGCTACCTTAGAGCATTTTATAGTTAGCTGCAGAAACAAGGAATTTGATAAAGCCATTTATGCACTTAATTTTAATTTATTTCCAAAATCACTTACAAAAGAAGATGCAGCAATCTTAGCTGAAAAATTNTACTTTGTAATAAACCAAAGAGTAAATATAGATTGGGATAATTTATCAGACAGACCAGATGGCCAAATAGACATTAGNACNACTACAAACAGTGCAGTTGCAGGTGCTCCAAGACGTAGTTTGGTATTTGGAGAAGTAGATTATAAAGGCCGTGATATTGTATTACGATTGCAGCGTGTTAGGTATAAAAATTATGGAGCTTTTTGGTTAATATCTGCTAATACAACAGATAATATTGAGAATATGTACGCTNAATATGGCCCTAGAGAGTTAGATCTTATGATGCCCAATTGGGCNCGNGTACAATTTTTAAATGTCCCTGTATGGAAAGTTGTTGGTACTATCCTACTTATTGTAATCGCATATTTTTTAGCAAGATTTATATACTTTCTAGTTTGTAAGATTTGTAAAAACTCAAAAAGATATTGGATTAAAAGCATTTCNGATAAGCTTGCAAAGCCAGTAGCTATCACNATANCGGTTTTATTTTTCTATATAACCTTAAATAAGCTTATCTCCTTCTCTGGCGCATTGGCAACTGTTATATANACAAGTCTCTTAATTGTAGTTGTAGGATCTATCACTTGGTTTATAATGCAATTTATAGATTACTTAATGCTGTATGTAGCAGACAGAAAAGTTGGTGATGTCTCTGAAGAAGAAAATGAAGAGTCTAGAAAATTACTTACCTANATTTCTGTAGCTAGGCGATTAATTACNTTCTTGGTAATTATAATTGGCGGTTACATCATACTCTCACAATTTAGATCNTTAGAAAAGTTAGGTATCTCCTTATTAGCATCTGCAGGTGTAGCAACNGTNATTATTGGTGTTGCGGCACAAAGTACCTTAGGTAATATTATTGCTGGATTACAAATAGCATTTACAAAACCTGTTAGAGTTGGTGATACTGTAATTATTGATGATGATTGGGGCTACGTAGAAGACATAAAGTTTACATTTATGGTAGTAAGAACTTGGGATTTACGAAGATTGGTAGTGCCGCTTAAATATGTAATTTCAAATACATTTGAAAACTGGTCTATGACAAGCTCACATCAAATAAGGCCTATTTATTTACAAGCTGATTATAGAACAGATGTTTCTAAAGTTAGAAGTAAGTTTAANGAANTGTTNGAGNANCNTGAAGANTGGGANCAAGATCATCCACCAGTTGTTCAAGTTACAGATATGAGTGACAAAACTATTACTATAAGAGCCCTTTGTAGTGCAAAAGATGCCTCTTCTACTTGGGATTTACATTGCAGCCTTAGAGAAGATTTGGTACGTTATATTTGCGACTTAGAAGATGGCGTCTACTTAGCAAAATCCAGAGTTGAAAATGTTGGAAATAGCGGTGAGGTTACTGGCGAAGAATCAATTGATTAATACATTTAAGTAAACAACTATAACTAACTATTATATTGAGACTTACACTTTATATATTTAAAGGATTACATTACGCATTTATTGTAGCGGTCTTGGCAGAAAGATCTCAAAGTACCTATCATTTAATTGCCTTAATTATAGCCCTATTTCTTATTGCATATACTTATAAACACACACCAATAAAAAAGGTTACCTATACATTTTCTGATGCATTAAATGTTGTATTTGTATTACTTGGCGCATTGGCCACTTTTGCACTTAGCGTAGAAACCAGTCTCAATACGGTATTTGTTGCTAGTGCATTAGGACTTTTAGGCGCTTTTATCCCAAAACATAAATTATTTAAAGAAGCACCTGCAGCATTGTATTGTGGTACATTTATAGGAATGACGTCTACTTTAGTTGCAAATGGTTATTTATTCATTGCATTTGCAGGAGCACTTGGCGGATTGGTTTATATTATTGCCAAGCCCTTTTTAAATGGTTTTGGTGGAAAGCTTGGCACAATTGCATTTGGTGGTGTTGCTTTTGCTACATTATTTATATACCTCACAAACCTAGTTTATTAATGATTGAAATAATACTATTATTAACGGGAACAATTGCAGCTCTCTCAACCTTTATAGCTAATTACACCTTAAAATTAGGAGCTGTAAAAGCTTCTGCTGGCTTATCTTTTATAGTCGCACTATTGTGTCTTCTTTTTGATGATATATTTAAAGAAGACTTAGCATTGCAAATACAACTTGTATTTTTTGGAGCTTCCTTTGTAGGTATGGTTTCAAAAGAAATAATTTCTAAACACTATCTCGTAGGTTTAGGTGGTCTTGTATTTTCTGCTATTTACTTAAATACAAGTTATTTTTTTGAAGGTTTTGGTGGTGCTTTAGGTACAACCGCTTGCATTTCTGTAATTATAGTTTTTGGATTACGTATAATTTTAAACAAAAGAAAACAGAAGGCTAACTTCTAAGGCAACCATTTCTTATCAAAGTTAGGTTTACGTTTTTCGAGAAATGCATCTCTTCCTTCTTTAGCTTCATCTGTCATATATGCTAAACGAGTAGCTTCTCCTGCAAAAACTTGCTGTCCTACCATACCATCATCTGTAAGATTCATAGCAAATTTTAGCATTTTTATAGATGTAGGGCTTTTTGCAAGCACTTCTTGCGCCCATTCAAAAGCTGTTTGCTCTAAATCTGCATGTGGAACAACGGCATTAACCATTCCCATTTCAAAAGCTTCCTGTGCAGAGTAGTTTCTTCCTAAAAAGAAAATTTCTCTAGCTTTTTTCTGTCCTACCATTTTTGCTAAGTAAGCAGAACCATAGCCACCATCAAAGCTAGTAACATCTGCATCTGTTTGTTTAAATATGGCGTGTTCTTTACTTGCTAAAGTCATATCACAAACTACATGTAAACTATGACCACCACCAACAGCCCAACCAGGAACAACACAAATAACTGCTTTTGGCATAAACCTAATAAGGCGCTGTACTTCTAGGATATTTAATCTATGGTAGCCATCTTGGCCAACATAACCTTGATGTCCTCTTGCCTTTTGGTCTCCACCACTACAAAAACTATACACACCATCTTTAGAAGAAGGTCCTTCTGCAGATAATAAAACTACACCAATGCTAGTATCTTCTTGAGCATCGTGAAATGCATCTAAAAGCTCTGATGTAGTATGAGGTCTAAATGCATTTCTTACATCTGGTCTATTAAATGCAATACGTGCAACGCCATCACTTTTTTTATAGGTAATGTCTGTATATTTTTTTACGGTTTTCCAATTAGGAGTCATAGTCTTTGGTTTGAGGCTTCAAAAATAATCAATTGAAATTGGATTTAGAATGTTGAATCAAATTTCATTACTTTTCAGTTTTAAAAACCAACTATTATTATGAGAGTCATCATCTTTTTCCTGTTTTTTAGCAGTGTAGCTTTACAAGCACAGAATTATCAATTTTCAGAAGACATTAACATTGCCTGTACGCCTGTAATAAGCCAAGGTCGTACCGGAACCTGCTGGAGTTTTTCCACTTCTTCTTTTTTAGAATCTGAAATTATAAGATTAAAAGGTAAACCTATCGATTTATCTGAAATGTATACAGTACGACAAATTTACCCTGAGAAGGCAGAAAATTATATCATGCGTCAAGGTAAAGCACAATTTAGTCAAGGTGGATTAGCTCACGATGTATTGCACTCTGTATCTAAATATGGATTAGTACCACAATCTGTATACGATGGTTTAGATACTAACCAAACAGACCATAACCATACTGAGATGGTTGCTATTTTAACCGCTATGTTAAACCGTTATATTGAGAATCCTGCTAAAGAACTGTCTCCAAAGTGGAAAATGGCTGTAAGTGGTGTTCTAGATGCATATTTGGGAGCTACTGTAAATGAATTTGAATATGATGGTTCTACATATACGCCAATGAGTTTTTTAGAGATGACAGGTATTTCTCCAAAAGATTATATTACTGTAACTTCTTTTAAACAAGCGCCATTTTATTCTACATTTATATTAAATATTCCTGATAATTTTTCTAATGGTAGCTTTTATAACGTTCCTTTAGATGAGTTGGTTGAGGTTACAGATAACGCTTTAAAAAATGGTTTTTCTGTTGAGTTAGATGTGGATGTAAGCGAGCAAACATTTTCTTCTAAACATGGTGTTGCAGTTATCCCAAGTAATGATAGCGACAGTAAAGCTATTTTAAGTGAAATTAAACCTGAAAAACAAATTACACAAGATTACAGACAACAAGAGTTTGAAAATTACAACACTACAGATGATCACTTAATGCATATTGTGGGTACTATAAAAGACCAAAAGGGTAATACATATTATAAAGTAAAAAACTCTTGGGGAACAGATGCTAACCGTAACGCTAATGGAGGATATATTTATATGAGTAAAGCTTATTTTAAATTAAAAGCTATTTCTGTTACAGTACATAAAAATGCACTTCCTAAGGCAATTGCAAATAAGCTAAACAAGTAATAACACTTATAATTATATACAAAAAAAGCCCTCGATTATATCGAGGGCTTTTTAATTTAAAGCTTTTGCTTTATCTACTTAAACTATACCTTAGTTCTTGTAGAAGTATACAGAAGAAGCACTAGATAATGCAACGTTAGTTGCAGGAGCTACATCTCCACCAGCTTCGAAGTCTGTTCCTACGAAAGAAACAACTCTACCTCCACCGTTTGCAATCTCTGCAATAAATACTGTGTTAGACTCTGCATCATACTCAGCAGATATTGGGTTACCTAATAATGTAGATTCACCAGCAACTCTTACTTGATCAGTAACAGCAACCATACCACCATCTGCAGCAGCACTAAACTTAGATGTAAAGTTAGATACTACGTGGAAACCACCATCTGTATCTGCACCATCACCAGAAGCTGCACCAATATCTGTTAAGATCATAGTAGTACCATCATAAGCCATACCGTGAGTTCTTACAATACCTTCAAAAGCAACTCTCTTGTCTGCAGAAATCGAAACATCTGTAGTGTGAGTTGATAAGAAGTTAGAGAATAATGCTACTTCATTAGTTGCATCTACAACAGCATATAAATCTGCTCCTACAAATGCAATTTCCCATACTTTAAAGTCAACAGTTACTGTGTTTCTTAATGTGAAACCAGAATCTGTTCTTTGGAAAATAAAGTAACGACCATCTGCAGTAGCTTCATCACCATCTACATCTTCTGAGTCTGCTACTACATAGAAATCACCACTTACAGCAATTGCTCTTGGGTTTTCTAATACAGCTTCACTAGATAAGCTAGCAGTTAAAGTAATACCATCGTTAGAAACTGATGCGTCTGCATAGCTATCTAATGTAAGGTTAGAACGAGATGCTTGTGTTACTGCATCTGCATCTGCATCATAATAAATACCTTCTGCTGCTAAAGAAGCAGTTAAAAGTGTTTTACTAGTACCATCTTCTAAATCGAATACTGTAATGTTACCGTTATTGTTATTAGAAGCGTAAAGTTCTGTTCTAGAATCTGCAGTTGGAGGCGTATTATCTCCACCGTTATCATCATCACTGCTACAAGCAGCAAGAGAACCTATTACTAAAGATCCTAAAAGGATTGTTTTTAAATTTTTCATTTTTTGGTTTTTGTTATTAAACATTGCTTTTATTTAAGATGTAAAGATAACGAGATGGTTGCGTACTTGTTGCTAACGATATGTGAATAAAATTCAACCCGTTTCATTATAACTAATTGTTTATCAATTATTTATACTAATATTTTGATGTAACATTTAACGTCATTTTAAGATTTTTGGGAGTAATTTGTGAGCTTTTAAATGGGTTTAAGATTTTTTTTAGAAAACTGGTATTTTGGATATAAAACATAAAAAAACGCTTACAATTATTTAACTGTAAGCGCTTTGCAATACTATAAGTATTCAAACTATAATTTCTATTTAATGAATAGTCTTTTTATGTTTTCCTTTTCGTCTGTCTTTTTCTTCTAATAATAAGGCAAGTTCTCTTCCTGTTTGTCCTTTTACAGATGTGTTTTCTTGAGCACGACGTATAAGATATGGCACAACATCTCTTACAGGACCAAATGGTATTAACTTGGCAGAGTTATAGCCATTAGCCGCTAGGTTAAAACTAATATGATCACTCATACCGTAAAGTTGAGCAAACCAAATACGACCATCGTCTTTAGCTAAATCTCTATCTTGTGTTAGCTGCATTGCCAAGTATGAAGACACTTCGTTGTGAGTACCTATAAATAATTCGAAATCTTCTAGGTGATTCATTATGTAGGCCATTACAGCATTAAAATTAACGTCTGTAGCTTCTTTATCTTCACAAATTGGTGTAGGATAGCCCATTTTAGATGCTCTTGCATTCTCTTTTTCCATATATGCACCTCTTACTATCTTGGCTCCTATTTTAAAACCTTTAGCTTGGCCTCTTTCGTGCAAGTCTTTTATATATTGCAATCTATCCCAACGGTAACATTGTATGGTATTAAAAATAATAACTTTCTCTTTGTTATAAAGCGCCATCATTTCCTCTATCAAATCATCTGCAGCATCTTGCATCCAAGATTCTTCAGCATCTACTAAAACACATACATCTAGATCGTATGCAGTTTTACAAAGACGTTTAACACGGTCTTTAATTTTATTCCAAGATTCTTCTTCCTCTTCTGTTAAGGTTTCTTTGTTTGTCACTTTTGCCCAAATATCAAAAGCACCTACACCAGTTGGTTTAAATACTGCAAATGGCATTTCTGGTTTATCTGCAATAAACTTTATAATGTTTATTTTACGTTGCGTAGCAGCATCAAACTCTTCATCGGTTTCTTTACCTTCTACAGAGTAGTCTAATATACCGTGTAGCTTCTTTGTATATATCTTTCGAATATTAGGTAAGCAATCTTCCTCGGTTACACCACCACAAAACTGATTAAATACTGTTTTCTTTATTAACCCTTCAACAGGTAACCTTAAATTTAAAGATACATTAGTTAAAAATGTACCCACTTTAACCATAACAGGACTGCCAATAGATTTAAACATGAAAATAGCACGGTTTAACTCTCCATCTGTCTTTAAACTGAATGCCCTCTTGGTATTGTTAAATATTTTTGTTGTAATCATTTCTATTTTTTTGACGCACAAATATAGGTATTGCAGCACTACTTTTAATTGTTTGTTATACTTTCGAATTAAAATTTGAAATTAACTTATGAAATTTGATCCCATAGCTTCTGGCAATAGCATTGTGTACTTTGAAAATGAAGGTTATACAGCTTTAAATAGTTATTTGAAAGAGGAAAAACCTTCTAAAATTTTTGTTCTTGTAGACTCTAATACCTTACAAGATTGTTTACCTATTTTCTTAGCTAAACTAGAAACAGAAATTGTTATTGAAACAATTGAGATTGAACCAGGCGAAAGTTTTAAAACAATTGATACCTGTGTAGGTGTTTGGAATGCTCTATCTGAGTTGAATGCAGATCGAAAAAGTATTATTCTTAATCTTGGTGGTGGCGTTGTAACAGATCTTGGTGGTTTTGTCGCTTCAACTTTCAAAAGAGGCATACCTTATATAAATATACCTACATCTTTATTAGCAATGGTTGATGCCTCTGTTGGTGGAAAAACAGGCGTAGATTTAGGAGTGCTTAAAAATCAGATTGGCGTAATATCACATTCTGAAATGGTTATTGTAGATACAAATTACCTAAAAACACTGCCAGGAAAACAAATGCGAAGTGGTCATGCCGAAATTTTAAAGCATGGATTAATTACTAGCAAATCGTATTGGGACAAATGTTCAGATTTAAAGAATCTCACCTTAGAGTCTTATGATGCTATTATTTATGAGTCTGTACAGATAAAAAATAATGTTGTAACCAAAGACCCTAAAGAAAAAGGATTAAGGAAGACATTAAACTTTGGCCATACGCTAGGTCATGCTATAGAATCTTATTTATTAGAACACGATACAAAAGACGCTGTATTACACGGCGAAGCAGTTGCAGCAGGAATGATACTTGCATTGCACCTTTCTGAAGCAGAATATGAGTTCCCTAGCCAAGAAAAGGAAGAAATTTGTATTACTTTATTGAGTATTTATGGAAAAATTTCTCTTAACCATGAAGATTATCAGCATATTATTGAATTATTAAAATTTGATAAAAAAAATACGCACGGTAAAATAAACTTTATACTTTTGAAGGGCTTTGGAGAGGCTGTTTTAGACTGCCAAATATCTAATGAAAGATTACTCGAAGCATTTAATTACTATAAAAACTTATAGTCCCTAATTTTGGATTATAAAAAGATTTTATACATTTAAACTTAAGACTTTAATAAAACCCTTTGCTATGAAACGTGTCATTGTTGACTATAAAAAACTTACCCCAGAAATTTTGGGAATGCTTGTTGAAAAATACCCTGACGGTTATGATGATGATCAAATAATCTCGTTTAGAAATGCTAAAAATGAGAAGATTGAAGCTGTCGAGGTGAGAACAGAAGACTCTATCTACCTTGTTAAGGTTAGTACAAAACTAGAAAACTCTATGGCAGGTTATGATGTTGATGATTATGATGATGGTGATTTATCTGAACCTATTGTAGAACTAGAACAAAAACCAGGCAAAGATGAATTGGATATAGAAGACGAAGAAACAGATGAAGAAGAAGAGGATTAATCCTCTTCTTTTTTTTTATCGCACTAATTGAATAGTTGCCTTATTACCAGTGGCTAGAGACCAATACCTATCCATTACTACATGACCACTGGAGTCTATAACTTTTAGCTCTGCTGTATTTGGTGCAAACAGGCCCATACTTACGGCCTTAAAATCTAAAATACTTATACCAGGTTTAATGTCTATTAGCATGACTTTATAACCTCCAGATAATGTTATATTACCTTCAACAAGTTCTTTGTTAAGGTAAACTTGTATAATATCTCCATCTACATTACCGTAATCTCTAAAAAACACTTCAACATACTTAGAGGTGGTTTTAATAGTACCTAAATTTCTATCACCAGTAAAAACCTCTTCAACAGGAAAGTTTTCTTCAGACCATTTTGGTTGTATATCGTAACGTTGGTCTATAAATTTTGATTTCTGAGGTGTCATATCTACCATTTTCTTAGAGTCATCTTTAGAGATAGAACTTTCAGACTTAGGTAACACCGTAAAGCCATTATTGGTTTTAGATAAACTTGGAGAAGTTTTGCTTCTTAAGCTACTGTTTTCTGCTTCTTTATTTTCTTCAGCCTTAATAAGAATACCACCAGTATTTCTATCTATTTGAGCTTGTAATGAGGTAAGGCCAACACAACATAACACAGCAATTATAGCTACTGCTTTATTAGAAAAGTCTCTTAAAAGTTGATGCATTGTTAAAGACATAATTGATAGTAATAGTTATTATAAGGTATCAAAAGTAAATTGAGTATATTTAAAAGTCTCAATTTATAATTAGTTATGAAAACAAATATCACACCAAAACTACGCATTCCCTATTGTTATGTTGCAATACTTTTCTTGTTTGTAATAAATATTGGACAAGCACAAGACTCATTTACAACATATAAAGGAGAAGTTGTTAATGAGGCTAACAATGATCCTTTAGTATTTGCAACACTAAGTGTAGAAGGTACAAATATTAGTACAGTTACCAATTCTGATGGTCTTTTTACTCTTAAAGTACCAAATACAATTAAAGATGCAAGGATCGTAGTTATGTACTTAGGGTTTACTCCCAAAACATTCTTGTTATCCTCTTTTAATAAAGAACGTACAAAAATTGGTTTGAGTGAGGTAACTACACAGCTTAATGAAGTTATGGTACAAACTAATAAAAATGCTAAAGCAATAGTTAAAAAAGCCCTTAGTAATAAAGGCGAAAACTATATGAATAGCCCTAAGAGAATGATGGCGTTTTATAGAGAAACTATAAAGAAAAGAAGACGTAATGTGTCTTTAGCAGAAGCTGTTATTACCGTTAATAAAGAATCTTATGATTCTTTTAAATCAGATAAAATTGCACTTTTTAAATCTAGGAAAAGTACAGACTACTCTAAGTTAGATACCATTGCATTAAAATTACAAGGTGGTCCATTAAATGCATTGTACGTAGATGTCATGAAGTATCCTGATTATTTTTTGAATTATGAGGATTTTGATAAATATAAATTCACCTTCGATGAGCCTACTATAATTAATGATGAGTTAGTGTATGTAATTAATTTTAAGCAAACTAAAGCGCAAGAAGATGATCCGCTGTATTTTGGCACACTTTATATTAACTCAAATACAATGGCACTTACAAATGCTATTTATAATTTAAATGTAGAGAACAGAGCTGCAGCAAGCGCATTATTTGTAAGGCGTAAACCGTCTGGAGCTAATGTTTACCCAACAGAAGCTGTTTACAGAGTAAACTATAGACAACAAAACGGAAAATGGTATTATGGTTATAGTAACGTACAAATTGAGTTTGTGATAGATTGGGATAACAAACTATTTAACTCTAAATACACCTTACAGAGTGAAATGGCAATTACAGATATTATAGATAACAACTCTGAAACTATTAGAAATAGAGACCGTTTTAAACAATCTGCTATTTTAGTAGATGAAACCTCAGGATTTACAGATCCAGATTTCTGGGGAGCTTTTAATGTTATAGAGCCAGATAAATCGATAGAATCTGCTATCGACAAAATACAGAAACAATTAAGAAAGCTAGAAAAGTCTTAAATCACTATTTAACTTTTATGTATTTAACCTTCAAAATTAATTTTTTGAAGGTTTTTTTCATTTCCACATTAAACCTTTTAATTTTTTAAATGTCATAACCATGTAACAATAGGTGCTTTATAAAGTCTTATTAAAAAACTATACCAATGAAATATATTTTTACCTGTTTAGCAATAGTATGCACTATTGCACTTCAAGCCCAAAGTATTAGCGGAAAAGCTACATATGAAAGTAAGACTACTGTCGATATGGATGGTTTTGGCGGAAGAGAGATGACCGATGATATGAAGAAGATGATTATGGAGCGTATGAAAAGTATGCTCGAGAAAACTTACATTCTTACATTTAATAAAAATGAATCTTTATATACAGAAGAAGAGCATTTAGAAACTGGAGCTTCCGGTGGCGGAATGAGAATGATGATGAACAGTTTTTCTGCTGGTGTTCAATATAAAAACACAGAAACAAATGAACTTGTTGAGGAAAATGAATTCTTCGGAAAGCAATTTTTAATAAAAGATACTATCCAGAATATAAACTGGACACTTACCAAAGAATCTAAACAAATAGGCCAATACATTGCTTTTAAAGCTACAGGTGTAAAAGAATTATCTGACACAGATTTTCAATTTGCAAGACGTCGTGGTGGTAGAGATGGAAACCGAAGAGGTCGAAATGAAAATGATACCGAAAAAAAGCAAGATACTATAGAAGACTCTAAAAAAGACCCGCTTGAAGAAATAGAGATTCCTAAGGAAATAGAAATTACTGCTTGGTACACTCCACAAATACCAACGAGTACAGGACCAGGTGAATATGGTGGTCTTCCAGGATTAATTTTAGAACTTAATGCACATCGTACTACAATACTTTGTTCTAAAATTGAAATGAATACTAAAGATACTTCAGACATAAAAAAACCTACAAAAGGTAAAGAAGTATCTAGAGAAGAATACCAAAAGATTGTAAAAGAAAAAACCGAAGAAATGCGTGCAAACTTTAGAGGTGGCGGTCGCGGTGGCAGACGTTTTTAATCTTACATAATACTTACTAACTCACTCTTACTTATGAAATTTTTAAAATCTATTGCTACAATAGGGCTGCTCCTTGTATGCGTAATTTCAGCACAATCACAAAGTATAACTCTTGAAGGAACTATAAAAGATAGTATTGGTAATCCTTTAGAGTTTGCAAATATAATTGCTAAGATAAAAACCACTTCAGAGGTTGAAACTTATGCCATTACCAACCAAAATGGTAAATACAGAATAGATCTTCCTAAACAAGAAACTTATACATTAGTAGCTAGTTTTTTAGGATTTGATCCTTCAGAAAAATCTATTACTGTATTAGAAACCTCTCAAGATTCGCAATTAGATTTTACATTATACCCGTTAGCAGATCAATTAGATGATGTAACTATTGTATATGAAATGCCTGTAACTGTTAAAGGCGATACTATTGTGTATAATGCAGATTCTTTTACCAATGGTAATGAACGTAAACTTGGTGATGTCATGAAAAAATTACCTGGTGTAGAAATAAATGATGATGGTGAAATACAGGTTGAAGGAAAAACTGTACAAAAAGTAATGGTTGAAGGAAAAGACTTTTTTGATGGAGATAGTAAACTAGCCACAAAAAACATTCCTGCAGATGCTGTTGAAAAAGTTGAAGTTCTGAGAAACTACAATGAAGTAAACCAAATGCGAGGTTTAGGAAACGATCAAGACAATATTGCCATAAATATAAAGCTTAAAGATGGTAAGAAAAACTTTTGGTTTGGAGAGCTAACAGCTGGTGGCGGATATTCTGATGAAGATGAAAAAGAGCGTTATCTAGTTCAACCAAAGTTATTTTACTACAGTCCTAAATATAGTATTAACCTTATTACAGACTTTAATAATATAGGCGAAGTACCGTTTACCTTTAGAGACTATTTTAAATTTACAGGTGGTTTTAGAAACTTTAATAGAAACGGAGGAACTAACTTCGAGGTTAGTCAAACCGATCTAGGGTTTGCTGTTGCAAAAAACAATAGAGCTAGCGCATTAGAAAGTAAATTTCTTGCAGGTAACTTTAGTTATGCGGTTAATAAGTCTTTAGATATTAGTGGTTTTGGTATACTCTCAGACAATAAAACTAGTATTATAAACAACTCCATAAGGCAGTATATTGCTTCTGGATCTGTAGAAACTACTAATAGTACAAATGACCAAAGGAGCCAATTAGCAATGCTAAAATTAAGCGGTTCTTATAAGCCAAATACTAGCTTACAGGTAGATTACGATGCCTTAATAAAAACATCTAAGCAGACAGAAGATAACTCAACACTTTCCATTTTTGATACCAACACTAATAATATCTTAGAAGGAAAAGAAACAAAGCCCTACTCTATTAACCAGAATGTAAATGCTTATTACACGCTAGATGAAAAAAATATTTTTGCAGCACAGGTACAACATTTATATCAAGACGAAGATCCATTTTATAATGCTATAACTGAGTTATTACCGTTTGATGGTATTTTACCTATAGATGAAGACCAAAGCCTTTTTGATATAAATCAAAATAAAACTATTAAAAGTCATAAGTTGGATGCTAAAATAGACCACTATTATGTCTTGAATAACTTAAGTAATTTAAACTTCACGTTAGGATCTACGTATAGTAACCAATCTTTTAACTCTAGTATCTTTCAAATTTTAGATAATGGCTCTCAAAATTTTCTTAATGAATCAGATCCTATAAACTCTGAAGGTGATACAATGCCATTGGTAAATGATGTACAATATCACTTTGCAGATTCATTTTTAGGATTACATTACAAAGTTAAATCTGGAAGTTTTGTATTCACACCAGGATTAACATTACACAATTATATACTTCAAACAGATCAATTAAACCAAACTTCTAAAACTACAAATTGGACAGTTTTACCAGATTTAAACGTGATCTATAATATTAAGAAAAGTGAAAACATTCGTTTTAATTATGCCATCTCTAATGAATATACAGATGTAAATAATTATGCTGAAGCCTTAGTATTTAATAATTACAATAGACTTTATGGAGGTAATAGAAATTTAGAGAACTCTTTATCTCATACTTATAACTTAAACTACTTTAACTTCAACTTATTCAACTTTACAAATATTAATGCGGGTTTAAGCTACACCAAGCGTATAGATGGTGTAAAAAACAATACAAATATTGTAGCCATTAATCAAGTGTCTACGCCTGTAAACATTGATAGTAATTTTCCAGATGAAACTTTTACAGCATTGGGTAGGTTTAGTAAGACAGTTAAAAAGATAAAATATAATTTAAGTGCCAATGTAAGTTTAAGTAAGTCTTTTAATAATATTAATAATGAGATAAGAGAAAGCGAAAGCTTTACTCAAAACTATAGCGGTAGCATACAGACAAATTTTAATGAAGCTCCAAATTTTGAGTTAGGTTACAGATTAAATGTAAATAACTATAACAATGGTGGTTTAGAACAAACGTTTTATACACAACAACCATTTGCTAGGTTTGATGTAAACTTCCTTAAAGATTTTACATTTGATGCAGAATGGGATTTTTACGATTACACCGATAAGAATGATACTGTAGAAAACAGATATTCTTTTGTAAACGCAAACCTATATTACCAAAAGGGAGATAGTCCTTGGGAGTTTAAGTTACAAGCTAGTAATCTCTTAAATACAGAGTTTATTAATAACGATAGTTTTAATGAACAGTTTAATACTACAACACAATATTTTGTATTACCAAGAATATTAATGTTTGTGGTAAAATATAACCTGTAGATCTTACATCTTAAGGAAAAGCGCCTTAAGAGTAGCCTCATTCATCACCTCTTGCCAGTTTTTGCCCAGTGCATTTTCCCAAAGAGGTGTAAGTCCTAATGAAACATCGACCATGGTTTGAAGTTGTTGTTCTGTTAGGTCTTTACATAAACCTTGTGGCAAGGTGATGTTATGTTTGGCTTTCATTTCTTTAAATAGAGCAACACCTTTAGGGTAATAGTCTTCTAGTTTATCAAACACAATACAGTTACCTATACCGTGCTTTGTTCCTAAAACATAAGACATACCATAACTCATAGCGTGCGCAACACCAACTTGAGAGTAGGCAATACTCATACCACCATGCCAAGACGCCATCATAAGTTTAGCGCGAGATTCTTCATCTTCAAGATTCCCTAAGAAAATCTCTTTACAAAGATCGTAGGCTTTATCGCCATAGCTTTGGCTAAAAGCATTTAAATAGGTGCCATTTAAAGACTCAATACAATGTATGTAACAATCCATACCCGTATAAAACCATTGGTCTTTAGGTACGGTTTTAGTTAGGTCTGGATCTAAAATTACTTGATCAAAAGGAGTGTAATCTGAATTTATGCCTAATTTCTTTTCTGGTCCTGTAAGCACAGTTGTTCTAGAAACCTCTGCTCCTGTTCCACTTATAGTAGGAATACCCACATGATATATGGCTGGAGATTTTACTAAATCCCAACCTTGATAGTCTTTGGCCTTTCCTGGATTTTTGAGTAAGATTGAAACCGCTTTAGCTAAATCTAATAATGTACCGCCACCAATACCAATAATACCACTAGGCAGTAATTGAAACTCTTCTTTAAGTTCAGTTACTATTACATCTACCTGAGAAGTTTTAGGTTCATAATCTGCCGATATATATTTTATGACATCATTGCCTTTTAGTTTAATCCTATTAATAAATGTGTCATTCCCCTTAAATACATCATCTACCAGATATACAAAAGGTGCACCTACAGCTCGTTTTTTATTAAGAATTGTAGGTAGTTGATCAAAACAGCCATTTCCAAACACAATACGAGGCACCATCGGAAAGTTTTTGTGTGGATTATTAGCAGTATCAAAATTTGAAACGGCAACTTCAGATTCTTCTACATTATCCTTAGCATTTAAAATACGCTTGGCATTTTCTAAATCTTCTGGAGTATCTATTTCTACACTGGTTGCAGATGTTACAACCATTTTTATATTCTTACCATTTTCTAAATAGCGAATACATTCAATTTTCTCTGAAGCCTCTAGCCTACCCATTGGTAGTTTGTAAAAATCTAATAGAGCTTCTTTTCTAAACGCATAAATACCTTTGTGTTTGTAATACGTAGTATCTACATCTTGATCTCTAGGATAAGGAATTGGTGATCTAGAAAAGTACAGTGCAAAATTATTTTCATCTACAATTACTTTTACAGAATTAGGGTTTGTTATTTCATCATTATCCTTAATTACCTTCATTAGAGAGGCTAAGTCTATTTTATCTGCATCATCTTGATAAAAAACATTTAAAACATCTTTTAAGCTTTCCTTATCTGTAAATGGCTCATCGCCTTGAACGTTTACCACAATATCTACATCCATGTGTTCTACAGCTTCTGCTATCCTGTCGCTACCACACTCGTGTTCTTTTTTACTCATTATAGCCTTACCACCTTGAGAGGTAATTTCATTATAAATAATGTCGCTATCTGTAACAACAAAGACATCATTAAATAAACCAGTAGATACAGCAGCTTCGTAAGTGCGTTGTATTACTGTTTTACCATTAAGGTCTTGCATAAGTTTTCCAGGAAATCGAGATGCAGCGTATCGCGCAGGTATCATGGCGATTACTTTAAGAGAAGTAGTGTTCAAAATCATAGCTTTACTTAAGATCAAAAATAAGAATTTTAGCGTGTAACAGGTTTCTTTTTAGAAAAGAGTTTGGTGTAAAGTTTTTTAGCGCTAAAAATGATAATTACAACGAAAACTAAGGCTAATAAAGGAAAAATTAATGCGGTAAGAGATAATGTGGTTGCGCCTATAGTTTCAACAGTACTTACTACAGGATTTGCTATTCCGCCAGTAGTTGCAGAAGATGCTGCTCTAGTTGCACTTGTGGTGCCAGAGATAAATCCTGCGGTGCCACCACCTGCTATAATTGCTAATACCCACATTAATAATGGGTCTACATCTGCCATTGTTGCAAACATGACACAGGTTCCAGCAACTGCTGCCAATGGTACAAAGATAGTGTCTAAAAGATTATCAAAAAAAGGAATATAGTAAGCTAAGATTTCAAATACTGTGGCTACAGCCAGAGTTACTATTGTAGTACTATGACCTATCCAAAGCCAATTATCTTGCAACGGGATTACATTGTAATATGCCGCAATACTTAATACTAGTAAAGGTAAAAATACTCTAAAACCTACTGAGGCTGCAAGACCTATGCCCAAACAAATACTTAAAAAAAACTCTAAACCCATAATTAAATATACACTTAAAATGAGTTGTCTTCAAACATTTCATTTTTAAAACCTATAAGATAAAGTTTAGATTTTGCTCTTGTAATTGCCGTATACAACCATCTTAAATAATCTTTGTCTATACCATCTGGTAAATAAGGTTGCTCAACAAATACAGTATCCCATTGTCCACCTTGAGATTTATGACAGGTAATTGCATAGGAGAATTTAACCTGCAAAGCATTAAAAAACTTGTTGTTCTTAACCTTTAAGAATTTCTGATATTTGGTTTTAACATCGGCATAGTCTTTCATTACTTCTTGATAAAGCTGGTTAGACTCTTCAAAGGACAGTGATGCGGTGTTAGAGGTTAATGTATCTAACAATACAACAGTTTCAAAAGGCTTCATATTAGGATAATCTACCATTTGTACATTTACTTCAGCAAAACGGAAACCATAAAGTTCTTTTATGGCGAAGATCTCAAGTACTTTTACAATATCCCCATTGGCTATAAAACCAGCATCTGTTGTAGGTTTTACCCAGAAATAATTATTCTTTACGACCATAAAATAATCGCCTGCAGATATTTCTTCTTCTTGAAATAAAATACGCTGCCTAATGTTTTGATTGTAAAGATTTGCCCGTTTGTTGGACCTTACAACAATACAAGTATCCTCATGCCCTAATTGGGAGTAAGAATCATTAATGGCATCCATAATTTCATGACCATCAATTAATCGAATCACGTCTCCTTTTTGTGTAATATTAAATTTAAAAGATTCATAAAAGCCATCTTCTAAAATATGTCTTATTTGGGTGGCATTTAAGAGAATGTCACTTTCTTCACTTTGNCTTACAACCTCATTAAGCTCAATATGAGTAACTTCTCTATTGTAATCCAACATTAGTTTCTTCTCATCTAANGCAGGACTAATATCTAATTTTACTGGTGGCAGCTGTGCAGTATCTCCNATGAGAAGTAAGCGGCATTTAAAACCAGCATCAACAAACTCAATGAGATCGTTTAAAAGTGATCCATTTTCAAAAAGTTTAGCATCACTTGGCNTATCTGGAATCATAGAAGCTTCATCGACAATAAAAAGTGTATTTCTATGCTTGTTTGGTCTTANTGAAAANGTAATGTTGTTATTCTTGCTTTTAGGAAAGTAAATCTTACGGTGTATGGTTTGGGCANTTTGCTTGGCATAATTACCTAACACCTTTGCTGCACGACCTGTTGGCGCAGCTAAAACCACACTTTTTCTAACTTTCCATATATTTTTTACGATTGTAGATGTGATTGTAGTTTTACCAGTTCCTGCAAAACCTTTTAGTAAAAAAAGTTCCTCAGGCTCACTATCTAATATAAATTCTGAAAGCTTTTGTAGTGCGATGTCTTGCCGAGTTGTGGTTTGGTGACCAAAATCCTGTTTTAATACGTTGTAAAATTCTTTGGCGTCCATCTAGTGTTAAAGATTCAATAAAAAGTAAAGATAGCAATGGATTTTTCCTAGCGAAACTTTTAGCATTAAAAAAAAATTGTAGATTTGCGAGTACCTTGTTAATAATAAAACAAACAGAAACTAATGAAAATAGTAATTCAACTAGTACTTTGGGCCGTAATAGCTTTTTTAGGATATTTAGTGTTCAACTCTATTTATGAGCCAGTAAAATTCAATAAAATTAAGAACGAACGTTACGCCAAAGTAATTGAAAATCTTAAAGATATAAGAAATGCTGAGCTTGCTCACAAAGAAGTTATTGGTACGTTTGAAGCAGATTATGACAAACTAATACGTTTTATTGATACTGCACAATTTGCTGTAACACAACGTCGTGATACTACGTATTTAGATGAAGAATACAAGAAAACTTACGGTGTAGACCAATATAAAGAAGATGTAGTTATAGATACATTAAGCTTTATTCCTGTAAAAGATTCTCTTTATGGTGGNACAGANCGTTACAAGACAATGATGAATATCCCAATTGATGGTGTAGACAAAAAGTTTGACCTTAAAGCTGGTTTCATTACTAAAAACGATGCTAAGATTCCTGTTTTTGAAGCTAAGGTTGCAAAGACATTAATACTATCTGACCAAGATAAAGATTTACTTGCTCAAGAAAGAGAAGTTGTATCTGTAGATGGTGTAAACGGTAAGTATATAAAAGTAGGATCTATGGAAGAAGTTAATACAAATGGTAACTGGCCAAAAACTTATGGCGCAAACGACCAATAATATCATACAAACTCCAAAAGCATTGTCCATCTTGGTTAGCCTCGATGGACTTTCTTTTTGTGTATTATCCTTTGGTAAAATCTCATTACTTTCTGAAGTTAGTTTTGAAAAGCAGCTAAACCCAATCGAAGTTTTAGAACGGTTAAAGAAAGCCCTTTCTAAAGAACAGCTAATCTCNGAACACTTTGAGAAAGTAACGCTTACTATATCTAATGAGCTTTTTACGTGTGTACCAGAAGCNCTTTTTAATAAAAACAATCTTACCAACTACCTAAAGTTTTCNAGTAAGCTACTTAAAACAGATTTTGCAGATGTAGATGCACTACCTGCTNTACAATTACATACCGTATATATTCCGTTTACCAATATTACTAACTTTATATACGACCAATTTGGTGCGTTTACGTATAGACACTCTATTTCTGTTTTTGCAGAAGCTANACTTGCTATGCAAAAGGAAAAAAGTATTGCTGTTAACNTGACATCACAATATTTTGAATTGGTTGTNATACAAGACAATGCTCTTAAATTAGCAAACCGATTTACCTACAGTTCTAAGGAAGATTTTATATACTATATATTATTTACGTATGAACAACTAAACTTAGATCGAGAAGAAGATATCCTTTATGTTGCTGGCCTNATTGAAGAAGGAGATGANAATTACGAGATGGCATTTAAGTATATTAGACATATAGNATTTTTAGAGTATTCTGGATATGAGTCTGACACGTCTTTAGAGTTACAACCTCATCAACATTTATTAATTCGCCAAGCCCTAATATGAGAATTGTTTCAGGAAAATATAAAAGTAAACGTATAACAGCTCCAAAAAATCTTCCTGTAAGGCCAACTACAGATATGGCTAAGGAAGGTCTATTTAATAGGTTAAACAACTGGTATAGCTTTAGATCAATTAAGGTATTAGACTTGTTTGCTGGTACAGGAAACATATCTTTTGAGTTTCTCTCAAGAGGTACAGAACATATTGTTGCGGTTGATAATCATAACAACTGTTTAAAGTTTATAAATACTATTGCAAAAGAATTGAACGGTGAGATNACCACTATTAAAAGTGATGTCTTAAAATATCTAGAAAAAGCTTCTGGTTCTTTTGAAGTTGTATTTGCAGATCCACCTTATGCCCTACCACAAGAAGATTTTGAAACCCTAGTACAACTCGTTTTTAAACATAATTGGTTAACCGATAACGGTACTTTAATTGTTGAGCATTCACAACAAACAGATCTTGCACATTTAGAGCATTTTACTGAAGCTAGACGCTATGGCAGTTCTGTCTTTAGTTTCTTTGAAATGTAATCTTCTACTATTCAAAACATTATAACATATTTAGCGTATTAGATTTTAATGTATCTTTAGGTAAACAACCTTAAAAACTAACACCAATGACAACATCTCACAAACCAAATGTCTTNTTCTGGGTAATAGNCATTATTGGCTTAATTTGGAATGCTATGGGCGTATTTCAATTTTTTGCTGAAAANTTTATGAAAGAAACCTTATATGAAGGCTACACTGAAGAGCAAATTGCNNTAATGGACAATATGCCCGCTTGGATTTCTGTAATTTTTGCTATTGCTGTATTTTCTGGATTTTTAGGCTGCGTACTTTTGGTAATGCGAAAAAACACTGCCGTTGCTTTATTCTTAATCTCATTAGTAGCAGTAATCATACAGATGAGCTATTGGTTATTTTTCACCAATGCTAAGGANGTTATGGGTGATGGCGTAGAATATATGCCTATAACAGTAATAGTTGTAGCAGCCATACTCTATTTTTATAGTAAGCACGCTCTAAAAAAAGGATGGCTACTTAAGTAAAAAGAAAAGGCTAGAAATTATTTTCTAGCCTTTTACTTTATAACCATTTCTTACGTTTAAAATACCAAAGTAACCCGAAGAACACAATTAACATTGCTCCCCAAAGATAAAAGTACCCATACTTAAACTGTAGTTCTGGTATATACTCAAAGTTCATCCCATAAATNCCTGCCATAAATGTGAGCGGTATAAAAATACTNGCCATAANGGTAAGTACTTTCATAACTTCATTCATTTTGTTGCTTATGGTAGTCATATACATATCCATAAGACCCCAAATCATTTCTCNGTAAATNTCTACACTTTCATTNACTTGAATAATGTGGTCGTAAAGGTCTCTTAAGAATGTGCTTGTTTTCTCTTCAATTAAAGGACTGTCTATTTTCTCAATTCTATTTACNACTTCTCTTAATGGTAAGGTAGCTCTGCGTATTTTNAGAATTTCTCGTTTTAAATCCTGAATATCTTGAGTTATATCTTTAGTATCTTCTTGTGCAAACAATAAATCCTCAAGAGTTTCTACCTTATCACTTATAGTTTCCATTACTGTAAAGTAATTATCTACCACGGCATCTAATATTGCGAACATNAGATAATCTGCTCCATTGTTTCTTATTCTACCTTTGGAGTTAGCTATTCGGGAGCGTAAGCCATCAAAAACATCNCCATCAGATTCTTGGAAGGTTAATACATAATCTTCTCCCATTATAAGAGACATATGCTCATTTATAAACTCACCATCTTCTCTATGATACATCATCTTAAACACTATAAATAAATAGTTTGCATACTCATCTATCTTNGGTCGTTGTGCAGTATCTACTATATCTTCTAATATAAGTGGGTGTATATTATAATGTTCTCCAAGCTTTTCTATTTCTTCTGTATTATGTAGCCCGTTTATGTTAATCCAAGAAATGTGCTTGGTATTGCGTTTATCAAAAGCATCTTCTATACTGTTAGATTCTTTATACTCGTAATAATCTGNTGTATAGTCGAAAACCTCTATTTTAGTAGGCAAACCACTTTTNTCTCCAGTATACTCTAAGGTTCCAGGAACTTCATTTTTTTTAGATTTTCTCCCTTTCTTTATATTCATCTTGGGAGCTCTAAATTTTGGCTTCTTCATAAGTATCTTTTATAGCACATTAAAGTTAATGCTAATTTCTATTTTAATGTAACCGATTGTAATATTAGACCACTTGCTTGTGCAATATGCGTAAGTTTTATAAACTCTGTTGAGGTAAGTGTCTTCTTAAAGAATTGCATATCAAATTCACCTGAACCTAAATCGAATAAAGCGCCCATCATTAACCGTATTTGGTGTCTTTTAAAACCTTGGCCCACAACTTTTAGCATGTAAGATTTTTCAGGAAAAAAGTTTGCTGTATATACTGTGTTTTCTGATAATTCACAAGCATCTATAACACCAATGGTTTGTGTGTCTTCGGTTGGTTTATAGGTGTAGTTCTTAAAATCATGTTCGCCTTGAAATAACGCTGCTGCTTCTTGCATTAATTCAATATTTAATGGTTTGTTGTAACAAACCATATAAGGTGCACAAAAAGGATGCATTTTTTCTCCGTACGTAAACAGGTATATATATTCCTTTAGTTTAGGGTGCTGTATTATATTAAAATTAGCATCTGTTTCTTTAATAGAGAGTGCTTTAATATCTTGCGGCAAGTTGACGTTAAAGTCTTTAAAGAATGAATCTACCTCTAAGGGTTTATCATCTATAAACAATTCAACAAACGTATTATTTACAGACACTTTAGCATCTGTACGGCCAGATGCTAGCAATTTAAATTTTTTATGCCCTAATACGTAGGCTANCGTTCTCTCTACCATACGNTCTACTGTATTAACATCNGGTTGTTTTTGCCAGCCGTGAAATCTAAATCCTAAATATTGTAATTGTATGATATAATAATAACGTAAACGCTGCACACTTTTTAATTTGCTCAAAGATATTAAAAGTGAATTTTAGGCTTAACTTATGGTAGTTTATATTATACCAACTTTAATAAAACTTTAGCGCAANNACTACCAAAGGATTATCATAAAGCCAGTATCTTTTTAAAAAAAATATATTAAATGGAAAATTTACAAGATAAAGTAGCATTAATTACTGGCGGAAGCAAAGGTATTGGGTTTGGTATAGCAGAATCATTCTTAAAACAAGGGATGAAAGTTGCTGTTACNAGCAGGTCTTTAACTAATGCAGAAGATGTTGCGAAAGAATTAAATGCTAAATATGAAGGAAAAGCAATTGGTATAAAAGCTGATGTGCGTAATTACATAGACCAACAAGAAGCTGTACGTAAAACTGTAGATACATTTGGATCTTTAGATGTGCTTATTGCCAATGCTGGCTTAGGTCATTTTGGAAGTATTGAAGAGATAACAGATAAAGAGTGGAAAGAAGTAATAGACACNAACCTAACAGGTGTCTTCTACTCTATTAAATCTGCAGTAGATGAGCTTAAGAAAAGTAAAGGTTATTTTATTTCTATCTCAAGTTTAGCCGGAACAAATTTCTTTGCAGGTGGCTCTGCATATAATGCTAGTAAATTTGGTGTTACAGGATTTACACAAGCTGTAATGTTAGATTTAAGACAACACGGTATTAAAGTAAGTACAATTATGCCAGGTTCTGTAGCCACACANTTTAANGGTCATACGCCTAATGAAGATGATGCCTGGAAAATACAAAAGGAAGATTTAGGACAACTTACAGTTGATTTACTTAAGATGCCAGAAAATGCATTGCCTAGTAANGTAGAAATAAGGCCTACTACACCNCCAAGTAAATAAAGATTTATCATATTTTAAAAGTCCCAACTGTTTATTTATAGTTGGGGCTTTTACTTTATGTTTTAATTAATTGAATAACCATCTGCTGTTGTTTGATTAGTACCAAAACCAGCTTCAAATGTTTCTGGATCTGAACCTATAGTTGTTAATGTTACATTTCCTGAGATAGTTGTTTCATCTACATCTATATGTGTTGTTCCAGTAGAAAGAGTTGCCACCCAAGATCCATCTGNATCNGTAGTTAAAGTAAATGTAAACCCATTAGATGAAATTATATTTATATCAACTCCTGCAATTCCAATATCATCACCNTTTTGAATACCATCACCATTTAGATCATTAAAAACTTGACCANTAATATAGGTTTGATCACTATAGCCATCTGGTTGAGATTCTGTAGTTGTATTTGTTGATACATAAATAGTTTCCGGATCACTTCCAAAAGTNACTAATTGAACTTGACTTGGAAAAGAATCTTCAAGAACATCAATAGTTACATTACCAGTAGGAGCTATAGCAGACCAATAACCATTAGCATCTGTTTGTACTGTTTCAGAATAGCCAGAATTATTGGTAAGTAACACATCTATACTAGCAGCATCAAGTTCTCCTACGTCATGTACACCGTTGCCATTTTCATCATAAAAAACATTACCTGTTAGTTCTCCTGTATATTCTTCTACTAGAGTTATAGTTGGATCATTTTCTGTAACAGAATCATTGTCAGATAAATCAAAAATGGTTTCTGAAAGTTGATTTAAACCAGAAACTTGAGCTTGGTTTTCTACTTCACCGTTAGCAAAATCATTTTGTGTGATAGCATAAATACCTTCATACACCCAAATTTCATTTGTTTCTAAAATGCTATTTTCATTGTCATCACCACTGGTGTATTGTATTGCTTGCACTATTTGAGGGTCTGTAATTTCAATATTAGAAATTGGAGAATCTCCTACATTATGTACATAAAATGTATAATCAATAGCATTTGCAAAAAACGCAGATTGCAACCCTNCTTTTATTAAAGCGATATNCCCAATAGGTGCTTCTGAAAAATCTTGACAAGAAACTGTTTGTCCTAAAGGTGTTANAGGCTGNTCNAAAGTATTGNTATAATNGGGTGTNGTTAAGTTATTNTCACTATCTANAANTCTGTANGNAAANTTTANATTNTCATCACAATANCCGTAGTTTAATTGAAAGTTACCATTTGTAATNGGANANTAAGATGCTTNAGANTNATANTTNATNAANATATANCCATTAGTAATNGGCTCNTCTTNNCAATTTAANAATGNACCNTCTAATGANGTTTGTANNTAATTANNTGNATTNGNNATNNTNATTTCTATNGAANNATCTTGNGANNANGGACCAATTNCANCNCTTANNANACTANCNCACATTNNNTNATTTCCNCTATNAANANTTAATTGTTCATNAGCAGGAATAATNCCACATACNNNACCATNTTCATTAGTNANNCCACTTTGTAGTANNNTNNAAATTTTCAGAATAAAGATANACAGTTTCATAACTCCTAGGTGTACCATCTTCACCTAAAAGAGTAATACAAAGTGTAACGTACTCAGTTGGTATGTCACAATTCCAGAATGAAAAATGTGCAACGTCTCCTACATACATACCATCTTGCAATGTAGCTTCACCTTCTTCTATCCAATAGCCTAAATCTTCATCAAAATACCATAATGGAATAGTTGACGGAGGACTACCTTGGGATTGTGAAACAGGAAAACGTAATTGTGCAGTAGTATTTTCTGCCAACTGTAATTCTTGACCTTTGCTTCCTCTTAACTCCACAGAAATCATCCCGTATGTAATTAAAGCTGTGGCATTTCCGGCGGTAGTTTGTGCAAATAACATTCCTGGCATTTTATCTGCCATATTCTCATCTTCTGTACTTAGATGATTTAGGATTACATTTACATCACCTGTATAAGTCAAACCACTATCATCTACAAAATCTCCAGAAAAACTTACNGAAGAACCNTCTTCTAAACTTACTGTAGCTGNACTACCGGAAGGTATAATTTGAGTGACAGATGCAGATAGTAACATAATCTTTACAAGATTGTTTCCATTTGTAGGAACAATAGCTCTGGAACCATTTACAAAGCCCAGTTTGGAAGCTTTTATGTAAGCAAATTTTGTAAAAACCGTAGCTTGTGGTACAGAGAATACTCCATTTGCATCTGTTGTANTTGTAACATCTCCTATGGTAATTGTAACATCTTCAATAGGCTCTTGCTGTTCATCTATAATTTGTCCTAAAAACCTAGCTATAATTTCTGGACCCAATTCATCTTGAATTGCTAATGGTTGTTCACCTTGTCCTCTAGGATCTCTATCGCCATTTAATGTTCGGAAATCATTATCATCATCACACGCCGTTAACACACTAAGCGTAAAAAAAATTAATGCAATGTATTTTAGCTTCATAAGAGTCTAGTTATTAAGGTGAAGGATTTTAAATATACTTATTAATTCTGTAATTTGTTTAACTGCCTTAAACTATCATCTATTTTAAGTTGAAGCATTTTATAATCTTTAGGAGAGTTTACACGTAAATCTAATGCTGCTTGGTATTTTTCTGTAGCTTCAACAAAATCTTTTATGCCATAAAAATAATCTCCAACCAATGTGTAAGCTTGCCATTGATGCGGGTTTAAAAGTATAAGCCGTTGTAATAATGCATCTGGCACAGGTTGGTTAAGTTTTATCTGTTCAGCTATTAAATTGTAAAGCGATTTATAAGATGCATATTTGTTATACGTCTCAGAATTTAGAAAAGGATCTTCTGCTATAACTTCTTTTAAATAAGCAACACTAGTAGTTACAGCTACTGTATCTTCAAAACGGGCAAAACTTTCTTTAACATCATAAGACACATATTTTCCCATATTATAAGAGTGTGCAGATACCCACAGCTTATAATCTTGTGGTTTAAAAACAATACCGTGGTGTGCTTTTAATTGATTTATTGCGCGTTTATTGCCAAAGCCTAAAAGAGAATCCTGTAAACCACGCTTTTCTCTTAATACCTTAACTGCTTTTTTAGGAGTCATTTTATCTTCTGCATTTAACAGCTCATACATACGCTCAAATCTATGCATGGAGTTGGTATTATAAGTTGCATCTCGATTGTAAGGGTCATCATAAAATGCATCACTTTGAAAATGATTGGCACAAACTATAGTCGTTGTATTTTCTGCTCTATACACAGCTTGTTGCTCGGCAGACTTTTCAATAATTAAAGCTTCACGTTCTATAGCACTTCCTATTAGGATAGATTCACTTGCAAAGACATTAAAACCTTCTGCTATGCGTCTTGCTTCGTAGGTATTTTTAGAATATTGTAATATTTCTCTAGCCACATAACTTATAGGTGTTTGCGCTTCTTTTTCTGTATGAGATAATCCAGAGTTTATTGTTACCGTTATTCCATATTCATTCATACCACTTACAACGCCCATAAATCCTGGCCAAGAATAAGTAACAAATCGATGTCCCTTATCTGGTTTTATAAACGTAATAAGCTTAGTTTCATTAAAGGCTTCATTTATATGAAAATCATAATTACGAGCAATTATAAGTTTACCATCAAAAGATTTGTTGCCCCAAACTGCAAAAGATGAGCATCCAGACTCAAAGATTTCTTCAAAGTCATGTGCAATATCTGGCAACGCCTGCAAGTACCATAATCTGTTAATAGGTTTTATAAGTGTGTCTAAAGTTTTGTCTGTAAATTTAGCCAAGCCAGATAATTCTCTGTAATACTCGTTAGGTATGCTTTCGTCAATATTAACTGCGTAGGAATTGTAAAATTTTGAAAGTTGATTAGTACTATCTTTTCCAGAAGCAGCATTAGTTATTCTTTTTACTAAAGCTTGTTCTTGTTTTGTTATAAGTTCGCGAGTTAAACTTCCTGCGGCAAGACCTCTTTGATAGGCATTACCTTCTAAATACAATTCCCAAATACCAAATTGGTTTTTGTGTAACTGATTTTTACCTACTCTATAAAATGTATCGTTAACTTTCTCTCTAAGCGTATCGTTAACTGTAATTGTATCAGTAACCTTAGTTGTAGCTACAAAAGGTTTAGCAGTGTTAAAAATAGCTACACTACAACTAATGGTGAAGAATACGAAGACACATAAAATGAAACGTAGTAATAATTTAAGCATCAAGAGATTTAAGAGGTTTTCAAGCTGAAATATACATAATTTAAACTCAAATTAATTTTTACAATTTGTAATTCGCTACATTTTTAAAATGGTTTTAATATTCATAAAAGACTAAGAATGTATATATTTAAATATTAACCAAATTTAACCATATAACCATGTTTAAACCTTTCAGAAAATTATTTTATATAAGCTGTTTAACGCTATTTATAACTTCTTCTGTAACACAAGCCCAACGCATAAATACCAAAATATATGATATTATTGATGCGGTTTCTGCTGAACGTATAGAGGCAGATATCACCACATTGGCAAATTTTGGAACTCGCCATACGTTAAGTGATACCATCTCTAATACTCGAGGAATTGGTGCTGCAAGACGATGGATAAAATCTGAGTTTGACAAGGTCTCCTCTAATTGTAATAATTGCCTAGAAGTGTTTTATCAAAACAATATTGTAAAAGAAGATGGCCGCCGCATTTTTAAAAATGTTAATGTGGTTAATGTTGTTGCTATACAAAAAGGAACAACCTATCCTAACCGCTACGTAATTATGAGTGGTGATATAGATTCTCGCGTAACAGATGCTAATGACGCTACAAGCGACTCGCCTGGAGCTAATGATAATGCAAGTGGTATGGCTGGCACTATTGAAGCTGCACGTGTGTTAAGCAATTATTCTTTTGAAAATAGTATTATCTATGTTGGGCTATCTGGTGAAGAACAAGGATTGTATGGCGGAAAAGGTTTAGCAGAGTATGCCAAGGAAAATGGCTGGGATATTATTGGAGTACTTAATAATGATATGATTGGTAATATTGAAGGTGTAGATGGTGTGATAGACAATAGAAGCTTTAGGATATTCTCAGAACCTGTACCACCAAATGAAACAGAGCGTGAGCGAAATGCAAGACGTTTTTACGGAGGCGAAGTAGATGGCATATCTAGACAGCTGGCACGTTACATTCATAAAACAACTAAAACCTATATGCCAGAAATGAATCCTATGATGATTTACAGGTTAGATCGTTTTGGGCGTGGTGGCCATCATAGACCATTTAACGACGTTGGTTTTCCAGGCATACGTATTATGGAAGCACATGAAAATTATACACAACAACATCAAGACATACGTACAGAAGATGGTATTGAGTACGGCGATAAACTAAAATTTGTAAACTTTAAATATGCTGCAAAGTTAACTGCTGTTAATGCCATAAATTTAGCAAGTTTGGCTTGGGCACCGCCAAGCCCTAAAAGTGTGAGTATTGGTGGTATTGTAGAGCCAAGTGCAAAATTATCTTGGAGCGCTGTAAAAGGTGCCGTGGCCTATAAAGTATATTGGAGAGATACCACTTCTCCTACTTGGGATAATTTTAGAGTTGTAAAAAATGCCACAGAAGTAACTTTAGATGGTATCGTTCTGGATAATTTCTTTTTTGGTGTATCTGCAATTGGCGAACACGGACATGAAAGTGTTGTTGTATTTCCTAACAATATTATGAGATAATATTGGAAAGGCCAGAACTTTATTTTCTCAGAGATGTAGAGTGGCGAGCTTGGCTACAAAACAATTACAATAATTTTCCAAACGTTGTATATTTAATCTTTTATAAATTAGAAAATAACCAACCTTCTATGCGTTGGGAAGAAGCTGTTAAAGTAGCGTTGTGCTTTGGATGGATAGATAGTACTGTAAAAAGCTTGGGACATGGCAAGCGCCAACAATATTTTTGTCCAAGACGAAAAAAAAGTCCTTGGAGTGCTTTAAACAAGTCTTATATAAAAGAATTAACAGCTAAAGGCCTTATACACGAAAGTGGTTGGCAGAGTATAGAGAGCGCCAAAGAAGATGGCAGTTGGACTATGATGGATGCTGTTGAAAACGGTATCATACCAGATGATCTTAAACGCGCTTTTTCTAAACATGAAAATGCTTTTAAAAATTACGAAGCATTTAGTAAAGGTTATAAAAAAAGCTATCTCTCTTGGCTTAATTCAGCAAAACGAGAAGCTACTCGCCAAAAACGCATCACTCAGATTATAAATCTTTGTGAAGCTAATATAAAAACACGCTCTTAAAACTTAAGCGTTAACAACTCATCCCATTGTGTGGTATATCTAGGACTGCGTTCTTTTCTTATAAGTTCCCATTCTTCATTTCTAGAACCTAATAATGCCGACTTTATGGTAGATTTTCCATACTTGGCATTTATAGCATCAAAAGTCTTCATAAAGTCTTTTTGCTTCCAAGATTTAGGGGTCTCAAACAAATTACCTTGCACAAACTCTTTGGGAATAATGCCCGTTAAACAAACACCTACTTTCTTGTAGCGGTAACCTGGCTTATAAATACGATGCAGCGCTTTTCTTGCTTCAGTAATAAGTGTAAAGGTATCATGTGTAGGTACAGATAAGGTTACTGTCGTACTTTTAGAGTACTGCTTGTCTATATCACTATGATAATTAGTATGTATAAAAACTTGCAAATATGTGGCACAAGAGTTTTGTTGCCTCAACGTTTCTGCAACTTCACTTATATAGTAACTACAGGCTTCTTCAATAAGGTCTAAACGCTCTAATTTATGTCCAAAAGACTTAGCTGTGCCTATACCCTTTTTTGTTTTGGGGATCGTTTGTATTTCTAGACACTGTTCTCCTTTTAGCTCTTTCCAAATACGCTCTCCCACTACGGTTAAATGTTTACGCACCCAAGATAAAGACATAGCTGTAAAGTCTAATCCTGTATGTGTACCTAGAGTTTGTAAACGCTCGGCATGCTTTTTTCCAATACCCCAAATGTCTTTTATCTTAGCCCATTGCAAAGCTTCAATACGTTTATCTTCAGTATCTATCACCCATATATAATTAGAGGTTTCAATCTTCTTTGCCATACGGTTTGCCAATTTTGCTAATACTTTAGTTGGTGCTATTCCCACACCAACAGGCAAGCCTGTCTCCTTAAAAATGGTGTCTCTAATTGTCTTGGCCACATCTTCTAAATTAAAGAAGGACATACCAGAAAGATCTACAAAAGATTCGTCTATACTGTACACTTCAACCTCTGGAGAAAATCGTGTGAGAATATTCATGACACGTTGAGACATTTCTGCATAAAGCGTATAATTAGAGGAAAAAAATGTGACATTATTTGCTAGAAGTTGATCCTTAATCTTAAATATCGGTTCAAACATAGGGATGTGCGCCAATGCCTTAGCTTCTTTGTTAGCTGCTATAATACAGCCATCATTATTGCTAAGAACCACAACAGGTTTTCCTTGCAAGTCTGGACGAAATACCTGCTCTACAGAAGCATAAAAGCTATTACAGTCTACAAGTGCAATCATCTTATCGCGTGTATTATATAGGTTACAACTCCCCAAAGCATAAATGCATTTGTTTCAGACTGCTTCGGAATTCTAAGAAGGTTAAATTCACCATCTACAATAACTAGTGCTAAATCATTTTCTTTAGCAAGTAGAGATCGATCTATAATAAGTACATCATTTTCAAAAATGAGATGCTCCGGATAGTTTTCCATAATTCTCACATAAAACGTAGCATCTTTGTTACCTATAAGCTCTTTATTCAAATCTATAACTGCTTCTTGATAATGCGTTGCAGGACTAGGAAATCCAGTTTGTTTAGAGACTTCTGCTTGGTGGCGTTCTGCAGGACGTTGTACTTTATGTGCATTAAAAATTTCCATACCACAAAACTACAAAATTGGATTATTTCCTAAAGTTGGATTATTTCCAACTTATGAACAATTTTAAAAATGAACTATATTCGCTCAAAAAAGCGTTGACAGCACATCAAAAAACTCAGAACCTCTTTAAAAACTATGGCATTGCTGTATTGTGTTTCTTAGCATACTTTACCTTAGTAGGCATATTAACTGTGGTGTTTCCTGAGTTACAATTAGATGCTATAAAAGACACCAGATTAGATGCTATGATTAAAGAGAACCCATTAAAGTTCTTTATTCTAGCTGTTATTCTTGCTCCTTTATTGGAAGAAGGTGTTTACAGAACTTTAATAGCCCCTAAACCTTGGGAAATAGCATTCTTTTTAGCTTGCTTAACATTACTCTTTGCAGGACGTTTTTTTCCAGAAGATGTTTTGTGGTGGCTAAAGTGTATTATTAGCGTGTTGTCTTTAGTTATAATTTATAAATTATTTAGAGAACTATTACCTGTACAACTAACTCAACAAGTCTGTAACATACTAACAAGATTTAAAATTCCTATTGTAATAATAAGTTCTATAATCTTTGGGTTTGCACACGTTTATAACTATGTAGATAGCTTTATAATAACACTGCCTTTATTTATAGCTATTGTGCCTAGAATTATTTTGGGACTTTTATTTGCTAAGGTTAAAATTGAAAACAATGGGCTACCTTGGGCTATGTATTTACATGCTATAAATAATGGTGTCATTTTTATAATAGCATACCTTAACTATAGCTATCAGCCACTTTAGATTCTGTATATTTGACCCCAAATTCATAGGTTATGGCAAATCGCGAAGCGATAAGTATTTTTCATATGTTAAAGATAGGTGTGGGACCTTCTAGCTCACACACATTAGGACCTTGGCGTGCAGCGCAACGTTGGATAGAAGAACTTAAAGAACAAAAAAAGTTTGATAAGGTTACAAAAGTTCAAGTAGATTTATATGGTTCATTATCACTTACCGGAAAAGGTCATGCTACAGATTTAGCATCACTCTTAGGATTAAGTGGATATGATCCTGTAACTATTCCTATTGAAAGTATTGATGGAGAGATAGCGCAAATAAAATCTACAGGAAAACTTCTACTAAACGGAGAAAAACCTATTGAATTCAGCTTTAAAGACGATGTTATATTCAACCGAAACTTTAAAAAATTTCATCCTAATGGAATGACGTTTAGTGCTGTTTTAGATAACCAAAAAACAACAAATAGTACCTTCTACTCTATTGGTGGTGGTTTTGTGGTTAAAGAGGAACGTAAGCGTGCCAAAAAGAAAGAAGAAAAATTTCAAGACTTCCCATTTCCTATAGATAAGGCTACAGAGCTTTTAGCATTTTGTCATCAAGAGAACAAGAAAGTGTCTGAAATTGTTTTAGAAAACGAACGTTCGTTAAGAACAGACGCAGAAATAGATGAAGAGCTAAAAGCTATATGGAATGTCATGTTAGAGTCTATGTTTGTAGGCTGCCATACAGAAGGTACTCTTCCTGGCGGTTTAAATGTAAGACGCCGCGCCTATGACACTAATAAAAGACTAATTGGTGATAAGCCATATACAACTAAAGAAGAATGGATAGCAGCCATAAGAAGCACCGAAGTTAAGTTTAGAGAAATTTTAAAATGGGTATCTTGTTTTGCGTTGGCAGTTAATGAAGTAAATGCTTCGTTAGGCCGTGTGGTAACTGCTCCTACAAATGGAAGTGCTGGTGTTATACCAGCCGTAATTATGTATTATGCGGTTATTGAAAATCACGATGCTAATTTTGAAGATATTAAGCAATTTTTATTGGTTGCAGGAGAAATAGGTAGCCTGTTTAAAAAAGGCGCAACAATTTCTGCAGCAATGGGTGGTTGCCAAGCAGAGATTGGTGTATCTTCTGCAATGGCTGCAGGTGCGCTAACTGAACTTATGGGTGGCTCTCCAGAACAAGTTCTTATGGCTAGCGAAATTGCAATGGAGCATCATTTAGGAATGACCTGCGATCCTATAGCAGGTTTGGTACAAATACCTTGTATAGAGCGAAATGCAATGGGTGCTATAAAAGCAATTAATGCTTGCGAACTAGCATTGGATACCGATGCAAAAAATGCAAAAGTTCCTTTAGATAAAGTAATTGAAACTATGTGGGAAACCGCAAAAGACATGACTTCCAAGTACAAAGAAACTAGTGAAGGTGGTTTAGCGGTAAAGGTAAATATGAGCGACTGTTAATTAACGTTACAGCCTTCTCGTGTTCTGGTATCTACAATTGCAATAACTTCCCAGACCCCATTATTTTTAAATAATGTAAAGTTATTTACGCCACAGTGGCTAAACGTTCCATTAAAATAAAACTCATAGGGCGTCCAAGCTAATGCCATAGCACCGTTTACAGCTATTTGATAATCTAAAATGCGTTCTTCGAAATTTTGAGAAGCAGGAATACTTTGTATAGATGCTACAAAGGCTTTAAAATTTGTGGCAGGCGTTAACTGCGGGTTTCCAGCTTGGTCATTACTTATACTTCTTAATGTCATTTCAGAATGAGAGACAGACTTTAAAATTGAAGAGTCTTGCTTATGAAAACCATCAAAGAACGTAATGATTGTTTCTTTTACCAAAGCACTTTCATCTACCTGTGCAGAGGCTACTACACTTATTAAACAAACAATTACAAATACAAGATGTTTCATGATATTTACTATTTAGGGTTCTTACTAAATTAGTACTTTTACATGAAACAAACTTAATTTTATGTCTACAGCTAAAAAAGAATATAAACGCATTACCGTAAAAAGCCTAGTTGATATGAAACGTAGAGACGAAAAAATCTCTATGTTAACTGCTTATGACTATACCATGGCCAAAATTGTTGATGCCGCTGGAATAGATGTTATTTTAGTTGGAGACTCTGCCTCTAATGTAATGGCTGGTCATGAAACTACATTACCTATTACATTAGACCAAATGATTTATCATGCCTCTTCTGTTGTAAGAGCTATTACAAGGAGTCTGGTAGTTGTAGATTTACCATTTGGAAGTTATCAAAGTGATCCGAAAGAAGCATTAAGATCTGCAATTAGAATAATGAAAGAAAGTGGTGGTCACGCTGTTAAATTAGAAGGCGGAAAAGAAGTAAAAGACAGTGTGAAACGTATTCTAAATGCAGGAATCCCAGTAATGGGTCATTTAGGGCTTACACCACAAAGCATATATAAATTTGGAACATACACCGTAAGAGCTAAGGAAGAGGAAGAAGCTCAAAAACTTAAAGACGATGCATTAATGCTTGAGAAAGCTGGTTGTTTTGCCATAGTTTTAGAGAAAGTACCTGCTAAGTTAGCCAAAGAGGTTGCAGAAAGTTTAACCATTCCCATAATTGGCATTGGTGCTGGTTCTGGAGTAGATGGACAGGTGTTAGTGCTTCACGATTTACTTGGGATGACACACGAGTTTAACCCACGCTTTTTAAGACGATACATGAATTTATATGACGACATGAGTTCTGCAATATCTCAATATGTAACAGATGTAAAAGCTGTAGATTTTCCAAATGAAGACGAGCAGTATTAATTCATAATCCATAATTAAAGTTGAAAAGTGTTTTGAAAGTGTTTCAACCTACTTCAGTTAAATTATTCTTTTATGATTGTTGATTAATGAAAACGTACTCAGACAAAAATAATCTCCAAGTTATTTATGAAGATAATCACTTAATTGTGGTTAATAAACGTGCTGGAGATATTGTACAAGGTGACAAAACGGGTGATAAACCATTAAGTGACGTTGTTAAATCTTATATAAAAAAAAAGTACAACAAACCAGGAGATGTATATCTTGGTGTAGTACATAGATTAGATAGACCAACTACTGGTGTCGTATTATTTTCTAAGACCTCTAAAGCCCTTACCAGATTAAATAAAATGTTCGCTAATCATGAGACCTCAAAAACATATTGGGCTGTTGTAAAAAATAATCCACCTAAAGAAAAGGACAGGTTAGTACACTATCTTAAACGTAATCCTAAGCAAAATAAATCCTACGCTCATAAACACGAAGTTCCTGATAGCAAGAAAGCTATATTAGATTACACCTTAAAATTCAGGTTAAATAATTATAATTTACTAGAGGTTAATCTTTTAACAGGAAGGCATCATCAAATTAGATCTCAGCTTTCATCAATAGAATGTCCTATAAAAGGAGATTTAAAATATGGTGCAGACCGTAGCAATCCCGATGGCAGTATACATTTGCACGCAAGGTTTTTAACTATACAGCATCCTGTAAAAAAAGAACCTATTACTTTTAAAGCACCACTTCCAGAAGATGCTATTTGGAAAGCTTGCGAAGACGCATAAAAAAAGCCTCTAAGTAAAACTTAGAGGCTTTTTATTTATGAGGTAATGTCCTTAAAACATTTCACGTCCAGCAAAATGGAAAGCTCCTTCTATCTGTGCATTCTCATCACTATCACTACCGTGTACAGCATTCTCACCGATTGATGCAGCATATAATTTACGTATAGTACCTTCTGCAGCGTCTTCTGGGTTTGTAGCACCAATAAGAGTTCTAAAATCCTCAACTGCGTTTTCTTTTTCTAAGATAGCAGCTACTATAGGACCACGAGTCATATATTCTACCAATTCTCCGAAAAATGGACGCTCTTTGTGCACAGCGTAAAACGTCTCTGCATCAGTTTGAGTCATTTGAGTTAATTTCATAGCAACTATACGGAAACCCGCAGATGCTATTTGCTCTAATATTGCACCAACGTGTCCTTTTTCAACAGCATCTGGCTTAAGCATTGTAAATGTTCTAATTCCTGACATTTTTATGATCTTTAAATTTGGTGCAAAAATAAGATATTCTATTTCAAAACCAATAGAATTACACAACTTAATGTAAACTTAAAATAAGATGACGCAAGTGCTCTATTTTGTATATTCGCACCTTATGGAAACACAGAAGTTACAAGAGCTTAAGCAGCTCTTAGAAAGCCCAAAGAAAATTGTAATAATTCCACATAGAAATCCCGATGGAGATGCCATGGGATCTACCCTAGCATTATCTTTATATTTAAATTTGAAAGGCCATACTAGTCGCGTAGTTGCTCCTAATGGTTATCCAGATTTTTTAAGCTGGTTACCACACAATGACAGTGTGTTTTTATTTGACAGTAATAATAGGCAATCTAAAGAAGCTATTGAAGTAGCAGACCTAGTTTTTACTTTAGATTTTAATCACCTATCTCGTGTAGGAAATGATATGCAAAATACACTTGAAAGTTGCGGAAAGACATTTGTGATGATAGATCATCACCAACAACCGGACACTTACGCGAAGTTTACTTATAGTGATACCACAATGAGCTCTACCTGTGAAATGGTATATCATTTTATAGACATGTTAGGTGATGCAAACTTAATAACCAAAGAAATTGCAACTTGCTTATATACTGGTATCATGACAGATACAGGTTCATTTAGGTTTAAAAGTACTACCGCAGCTACACATAAAGTAGCGGCTCAATTAATTGCAGCTGGTGCAGAAAACCAAATCATACATCAAAATTTTTATGACACCTATACACCAAGTAGACTTAAACTTTTAGGTATTGCTTTAAAAAACATGGTTGTTTTAGAGGAGTTTAATACTGCTTATATTTCGTTATCTCAAGAAGAATTAGATACAAATAATTTTCAAAAAGGTGATACAGAAGGATTTGTGAATTATTGTCTCACCTTATTAAATATAAAATTAGCCGCTATTTTTATTGAAAAGACTTCTGATAATATCGTGAAAATGTCTTTACGCAGTAAAGGTGATTTTTCTGTAAACGATATGGCAAGAACACATTTTGAAGGTGGTGGCCATACCAATGCAGCTGGCGGAAAATCTGACCTAAGTTTAAAAGATACCATTGCTAAATTTATTAGTATATTGCCAGACTATAAAGCAGAATTAACAGCGTGAAACACTTAATAACCTTAATACTTGTCGCAGTAATTTTTGGTAGTTGTAAACCTCCAGATGCAAGACGACCTATAAGTTCTTCTAGTGGAACAACTATTGAGGCTTCTGTGCTAAGAAATAAAAAGCTTATTGCAAATCAAGAGTCTCAAATTAAAAATATTATTTCTAAAGACTCTATTAATACCTATGAAACTTCAAGTAATGGATTCTGGTATTATTTTAAAACGCAAGACACTACGTCTCAAAAAATGCCAGAGTTTGGTGATTTAGTAAGCTATGATTATACTATAGAATCTCTTAGTGGCGACACAATTTATTCAGAAGAAGAAACTCCGAGTAAAACTTATGCAATGGACCAAGAGCAATTGGCTAGTGGTATAAGAGAAGGTTTAAAGCTAACTACAGAAGGAGATGAAATAGTCTTGTTATTACCGTCTCATAAAGCTTACGGCTATTATGGCGACAAGAATAAAATAGGAAGTAATATTCCTATCACAGTTAAATTAAAAGTAAAATCAATAACAACTCAAAATAACCCACAAGAATGAAACGATTAACATTTATATTAACCAGCATACTTGCGCTCGCCTTATTTAGTTGCGGAGAAAAGTACCCAGATTTAGAAGATGGTCTTTATGCTGAGTTTATTACCAATCAAGGTACATTTGTTGCTAAATTATACGAAGAACAAGCACCTTTAACCATTGCAAACTTCGTGTCTTTAGCAGAAGGTACAAATACAATGGTAGATAGTATATATAAAGGAAAGAACTTTTATAATGGTCTTATTTTTCATAGAGTTATTAAAGACTTTATGATACAAGGTGGTGATCCTGAAGGTACAGGTCGTGGTGGTCCTGGATACAAGTTTCCGGATGAAACTACAGAATCTCTAGCTCATAACGATAAGGGAATATTATCTATGGCTAACTCTGGTCCTAATACAAACGGAAGTCAATTTTTTGTTACTTTAAAAGCCACACCTTGGTTAGACGGTCGTCATACTATTTTTGGTAAAGTTATGATAGGTCAAGAAGTTGTAGATACTATAGGAAAAGTTGAAACTACTAAACCTGGAGATAAGCCTGTTGAAGATGTTGTAATTAATGAATTAAACATTATTAAAAAAGGTAGTAAATACAAAAAATATGATGGTGCAAAAGCTTATGAAGAAACTTTAAAAAACATTGAAACTTCAAAAATTGAGGAAGCTAAGCGTTTAGAAGAAGTTAAGATGAATAAGGCTAAAGAAATTGAAGCACTTAAAAAAGAAGCTACGACTTATGACAGTGGCTTATCTATGGTAATTACTACAGAAGGTGAAGGCCCTAAACCAAATACTGGAGATGCAGTTACTGTAAATTATGCTGGTTATTTAGAAGACGGAACTTTATTTGATTCTAACATTGAAAAGATTTCTAGAACATATAACATTTTTAATGCAAACCGTAAGAAAAAAGATGGGTATACACCAATGCCAACACTTTATAGCCCAGATGCAGGCCTTATACAAGGTTTTAAAGATGCAATGCAGATGATGAAAGTTGGAGATAAAGCTACTGTGTTTATTCCTTCTCATTTAGCTTATGGTGAACGTGGTGCAGGACAAGCAATTAAACCAAATACAGATTTAGTATTTGAGTTAGAGTTGGTTGAGATTACACCTAAGACAAAGAAGTAAAATAACTTTTTCTTGAAATTAAAGCTTAAGCGTCTCACATTAGTGAGGCGCTTTTTTAATTAAAAGTATATTTATACGAACCTGCTAAGCCAAGTAAGTTTCCAGAATAGCTTAAAATATCTAATCCAGTTTTAATGGTAAATTGGCCTACATTTTTTGTTTTATACGTAAGTCCCGCATAAGTATAAAGTGCCTTTCTCTTAGGGATAAAAGGCTGTGCATATGTTCCAAGACTTTCTATATAAGATGCTTTTAATTGTAGCTCAAACGATTTGTAAGATGATAATAAGCCAAAATGATGACCTTGCACCCTACTATTTCCCATAGGGTTATAAAAAGATTGTGGTTGTATAAAAGGTAAACCTATTGTTCTATTCTCATAAGTCCATCCGCTATCATAAATACCATTTCTAAAATAATTGTCATTTCCACTTACTGTACCGAAACCATTTTGATTTTTAGTATGTATATACTCATAGTTTACCGCTTTAAGTATTGAGTTATTAAAGGTTAAATGTGCTCCCCAAATACCATCTGGAAAATTTTTTAAAGCGGTTCCAGAACCATCTTCAAATAAATGTTGGTGGTACAACTCTAATGTTCCTTTATCTAATGTGTAGTTATAAGAAAGGTTATAAGAGCCTAAATGATTTCCTAAAGCGTTAATAACTTCACCTTCTGGAGCATCGTCTGATCCAGATCGTTTAGCGAAAAATACATCTATAAAATCTGAAATTTTACTTGGTTGTTTTCCAAATCTTGGTGAAGTTCCAGCCCATTGTGCAAAATGTTGTATTTCAAAATGAAGCTTACTCTTATCAGAAAGTTTTATATGAGCACCTAAATGTTTATAATGTATGTTCGCTCCTTTTACATAACGATCATCTATAAGTTCATAATGTCCAATTCCCCAATCTAACCCTAGCCAATCCCAAATTTTAATTGGTGCGTTAGCTTCTAATAAAATACCTGGTATAGCTCTTGTATTTCCAGACCAAAGAATATTTTTATTTGTAGATGATATACCATCTAACTCAATGTCTTGATGAAAACTACCAATTCTTGCATTTAGCCAAGAGTTTGTATACTGCAAATAGGCATTATCTATTTGTAATGTCTTCCCTGAAGTACCGTTTTGATATAAAAGTCCGGCATTAACCTTAAGATTTGAAGTTTCAGTTAACTTAAATTGGTGAGATGTTTCTCCTAAAACAAGAACATCTGTAGTTGGATCATTTCTGCCAAATTCATTTGTATAAAACCAAAATGGTGAAGTATCATTCGATAAAAATCCACTTGATGTAAAAGATGATTCTGTTTGGTAATTTTGTGCAGAGAGTGATGTTACAACACAAAATAAAGCTAGAACTAATGGCTTCATTGTCTTTAAAATATAAGCAAATGTAATGTTAGTTTTTCGGAACTGTATTGTTAATTTTGTTTCTCTTAATTTATATAGTATTTATGCTTTCAATTTTTAGCCCAAAAACATTTTTACGAGATTTATTAGTCGGATTCACAGATATTCATAATCATATTCTTCCAGGAATTGACGATGGTGCAAAGACCGTAGAAGAATCTATTGACCTTATAAACGGACTGAATAATTTAGGGTTTAAAGAATTTATAGCTACACCACACACTATGAATGATTATTACCCAAATACATATGAAACAATAACGAACGCGCACAATACAGTACTACAAGCTTTAACTAAAAACTTATCTAATATAAAAATTGGGTACTCCTCTGAATATATGATGGATTCTCATTTTGAGAATTTATTAGAAGACAATAAAATTATACCATTAAAGGATAGTTTAATTCTTGTTGAAATGTCCTATTTACAACCACCAATAAATTTAGAAGAAATAATTTATAAAATTGGTGTTGCTGGCTACGAACCTATTTTGGCACATCCTGAGCGTTATGCCTTTTATCATAAAAATTATGAATATTATAAGACACTAAAGAAATTAGGGTGTAAATTTCAACTGAACATGTTATCCCTAACTACACAATATGGTGAGTCTGTTACCAAAACAGCTAATAGACTATTAAAAGATGGAATGATAGATTATATAGCTAGCGATACACATCATAAAAGACATGTTTCTAAAATAGGATCCCTTAAATTAAATAAGAACCAAGTAACGTATTTAAAACCTATAATTACAGAAACTAACCTTATTTTCTCGTCTTAAAATCTTAATTTGGATTTTAATTTAGTGAAGAACGTTTCTTTTTCTGCACCATACGTGTAGCCATAACCGTACTTATTTCCATAGCCATAATTAGAAACACTAACATTATTAACTACAAATGCCATATTACGTAATTTCTTCTCGTGGTAAAGTTCAACCGGGAATTTAAGAAGTTTTTTATCTGTATATTCTGCTCTTGTTACATACACAGTAAAGTCTGCATGCTGGCTAATTAATAGTGTATCTGTTACTAACATAGTTGGAGCAGTATCTACAACTACGTAATCATACTTATCTTTAACCTCTTCTAATAAGTTTTTAAACCTATCTCTCATTAACAACTCAGCTGGATTTGGAGGTATCCTACCAGATAAAATTATACTTATATCTTTCTTATTAATTTTATAACTATCTGTAACACTTTCAATG
This sequence comes from Croceibacter sp., assembly GCF_002716225.1. Lineage (NCBI taxonomy): Bacteria > Pseudomonadati > Bacteroidota > Flavobacteriia > Flavobacteriales > Flavobacteriaceae > Croceibacter > Croceibacter sp. The sequence continues at coordinate 80,128 of NZ_PAZX01000011.1, forward strand.
GTTACTTTTTCATCATATAAGTATTCAGAAAGACCTTTGCTTTGCTCTGGCCTATCTATGTACCTATGTAATTGTGGGTTTCTAATATCTGATCCAATTAGCAAAACTTTTTTATCTGAAGTTGATAATGTAAGTGCAAGGTTAAATGCTACAAATGTTTTTCCCTCACCTTTAACCGTAGAAGTAACAAAGATTATGTTTTTCTCTTCACCTTTAATAGACTTTACAAAATAGCTTAAGTTGGTTCTTAATATCCTAAAGGCTTCTGCTAAAATAGATCTGTCATTAGTACCAACTGTTTCACTTTCCTTAGTATCAATCTTAGGAACTTCACCTAAAATAGGAATAAGCTTAGTTTCTTTTTCTACATCTGCCCTGTTATGAATCTTATTATCTAATAAATTTTTAACGTAAATTATAAGGAAAGGAATTATTAAACCTAAAATAAAAGCAGCTAAGTATATAATTTGCTTTTTAGGAAATATAGGAGACCTTGAACTATAAGCATCATCGATAACCTTTGCTGAAGGTGCTGTAATTGCTAAAGAAATTGCAGTTTCTTCACGCTTTTGCAATAGGTATAGAAAAAGATTTTCCTTAATATTTTGTTGCCTAGTAATATCTCTAAAGATTAAAGAGTTTTTAGGAACAGAAGAAATTTTAGAATCTAAATTATTTTGTTGGTTAACAATGTCTCTGCGTTTTACCTCAAGAGATTTAGTCTTATTATTTAAGCTAGCTAAAATATTAGATTTTATTACATCTATTTGATTATTCAGATTAATTACAATTGGGTTAGATGCAGTACCTGTTTGTAATTGATTATTCCTCTGAATAACTAACTGATTATACTCACTTATAGAACTCTCTATTCCTGAATCTGTTACACTTAAATTTGCGGGTAATAAATCTGAAGATCGGTTAGTGTCTGTTAAATAATCTTTTATATATTTTATTAACTCAAGTTGAGTTTCTACTTCTACTCTACTTTTTTGAATTTCTCTTATATCTTCAACATAAAGTTGAGCCTCAGAAGGAATATCTGTTATTTTATTTTCAGTTTGAAACTCTTTTTTGTTAGTTTCAACAGAATCTAATTCTTCCTGAATTATTTCTAAACGCTCTGCTATGAAGTTAAAAGTATTTTCTGAAACTAAATTTTTATCTACAATAGCATCATTATTAAATTGCTTAATAATGTTATTTAAAATATCCTCAGATTTTTTTGAATTTTCACTTTGCATTGAAAGTGATATAACGCTACTTCGTCTTCCTGTATTCTCAACTGTTAAAGCACTTTGATACTTGTTAATAGCGCTAAACTGAGGTAATAATCTAACTATATACTTCTTATTTGTCCAAGAGTTATTTTCTGAAAGATTAGTTTTATTTGGAACAATTGTAAACTTCCCGAAACCAAGATTAACTACATCACCAAAACTATGTTCACTACTAGTTTCTGTTGAAACTTCTTTAATTTTATATTTAGAATTAGATATAGGCTCTACCTCTAATTGTCGTGAGTACCCTTGATTGCCTAAAGAATCTTGACCAATAAATGTAAAATCAAATGGTTGACTATTGTAGAGTTCAACTGTTTTAATATTACCTTCTAACAGATATTGTGTTGTAAGGTTAAGATCATCAACAACACCAGACATTAAATTTTTAGACTTTAAAATATGGATTTCATCTTCTACATTTACAGATGAAAATCCTGGCGTACCAGAACCTAAGTCCTCTAATATTGAAGCTTCACCCTTTTTTTCATCCTTAACCAAAATTGTAGCTGTAGATTGATAAATAGGTGTTGCATATCTTAAGTATAAAAATGCACCAGTAAGAGTTATTATAACCCCTAACACAAACCATTTCCATTGAAACAGATACTTATCTATCTCTTCTCTTAAGTTATTATCTTCTTCTTTAAAAATAGGTGAATTTGAGGTACTGTTCATATTGATTTATCTTGAGATAATAACAATTACTGATAATAATAAAGAGGCTAAAGAGAAGAATATTCCTGTATTTGGATTAGATGCAGATCGCTGTACTTTTGCATAATTAGGGTCTACAACAACTACATCATTTTGCTTTAAATAATAATATGGTGAAGTGAATAAATCATTTTTTGTAAAGTCTAACTGAGCAGTAGTTTTACTACCATCTTCATTTTCCCTTATAATTAAAACATCTTGTCTACTTCCAGAAATTTGCATATCTCCAGCTAATCCAATTGCTTCAATAACAGAAACTTTTTCATTTTCTATATTATAAGTTCCTGGTCTGGCTACATCTCCAATAACAGTAACCCTAAAATTTAAAAGTCTAACATTTACAACGGGATCAATTATAAATTCTGTAAGTTTTTCTGTAATCTTATCTACCACTTGAGTTTTAGTTAAGCCGCTAACTTTAATCTCACCTAAACCAGGCATTTTGATAGAACCATTCTCATTAACTAAATAAGCTTGGTTACGCTGAACAGCTACATTTGCACCTATAGCGGTTTCTGTAGAAATTGCAGGCAAATTAAAAGGCTTAGCAGCAGCTTGATCTAATCCAGAAACAGATACAATAATAGATAAAAGATCATTTTTTTGAATAACTAACTTTTCTTGAGCAGCTTCTATAGTTCCTCTTGTTTCAATATCCTGAAAATAAAGCACGTCTTTTTTTGAGGCGCAAGAGGTAAATAACATAGAAAACAGCAATACTCCAATTACTATAAATTGGTTATTAACTGTTAACTTAAAATTTTGTATCATTTTCAGTAATTTTCTGCAAAAATAGACATTCTGTTTATTTAACTGCACTAAAGCTTTTTTATTTTAACGGCGTCCTCATTTATTATCTCGTTAAACGACACCTCTGCATCTAATGACTCATAAGATGAATTCTTACTTTTAAATTCTGGAATCATTTTTTTAAGCTTGTGAACCACACGCACATTATTATGATTATTTGCAGAATTAATAACGCTATCTATACTGCTTGAGATAAACTCATAGTTATCATTCCTATCTTTAGTAATCATAATTTTTTCATGATGAGTAGGTAGAGTTTTAGCTTCATCTGATAGCAGTTCTTCGTATAACTTTTCTCCTGGCCTTAATCCAGTTATTTTAATATGTATATCCTTGTTTGGTATAAATCCAGCCAACTTTATCATTTTCTTGGCTAAATCCATAATCTTGACAGGTTTACCCATATCAAAAATAAATATCTCACCACCTTTACCCATAGCACCAGCTTCCAAAACTAATTGACAGGCTTCTGGGATTGTCATAAAATATCTAATTATATCTGGATGTGTGATGGTAACTGGTCCGCCTTCTTCAATTTGTCTTTTAAATAAAGGGACAACAGATCCATTAGATCCTAAAACATTACCAAATCTTGTAGTTATAAATTTTGTAGCACATCTATCTTTCAGTTGTAAGTTATAATTTAGAGATTGCACATACATCTCTGAAGCTCTTTTAGAAGCTCCCATAACATTACTAGGGTTTACTGCTTTATCTGTAGATACCATTACAAAGTGACCTACTTTAAACTTTGCAGCTAAATCTGCAACTTGTTTTGTTCCAAGAATGTTTGTTAAAATAGCTTCATGAGGGTTGTTCTCCATAAGTGGCACATGTTTATATGCCGCTGCGTGATAGATAACATCAATATCAAATTCATCAAAAACACTTTGCAAGCGAACGTTGTTAGTAACATCACATATAATACATTTGTATTTAAGGTTAGGAAAGTGCTCATTTATCTCCAGTTGTATTTGATGCAAAGGAGATTCTGCTTGATCTAACACTAATAACATTTTAGGTTTGTATTCTGCTACTTGCCTAACAATTTCACTACCTATAGATCCTGCTCCACCAGTTACTAAAACAGTTCTATTTTTTAACTGATGTTCTTTATTTTTTTTATTTAAAACAATTGGCTCTCTTTCTAATAAATCCTCAATTTGCAGCTTTTGTATTTGTGGGGAATTGCCTTCCTCAAAATTTGATAAGATAGGAGAGCTATACATCTTAATTTCATTCTCTAAACACTCATCTACAATTTGCTGCTTTTCTTTTGGATCTATAGCAGAAGTAATTATTATAGCCTTTACATTTAATATTCTTAATGATGGTAAAATAGACTCCTTTACTCTAACAACAGGCTTTTCTAAAATTCTTAACTGTCTTTTAAAGTTATTTCTAGACACAAATCCCTTTACTAGAAAACGTTTAGGATGCTCCATTTCTAATGCTGCAGCAATAGAAATTGCGTTTTCATCTATTCCGAGAATTGCAACATCAATTAGGTCTTCTTCACGTTGTGCTATCTTAAAAAACTCATAGAGTTGTTTAATTGCTATCCTAAATAAAAATAAAATCGAAAATGATATAAATGAATACATTATAAGACCGGTAGTAATAAAAATCTTATCACCATAAGTGCCTTGATAAAATACATTTAACATAAGGCATACAACTGTGGTACTCATTGAAGCTAAAAACAGCTTTAATGCATCCATCATTGAAGAGTGTCTTATAAGTCCTGAGTATGTTTTATATAAAAAGAAGAAGATTACATTAACAGAAATTACAATAGATGCTTGAATGGAATATTCTAAAACATCCAAAGGACTTATTCTAATTCTATTAAGTATTATTATTGATACAATTAAAGAAATACAAATAAGTAATGTATCAATTATTAATACAACCCATCTTGGAAGATATTTAATATTGCGAACATTAATCTTATTTTCACTATAAGACATAATGATTCGAAATGCCTGTTTCAATTTCTCTAACATAAAGCTTAAAACTTAGTGTAAGTTAATTATTTTAATGTTATTCTTGAAAATAATTTAATATACCTTCCTTAATTCTACTAATTTCGTGTTCTCCTAAATTTGATCCAGATGGTAAACATAAACCATATATAAATAAATTCTCCGCTACGTTTGTACCGTAAAATGGTGCATTTGAGAACACTGGTTGCATATGCATTGGTTTCCATAAAGGTCTACTTTCTATATTTAATGTTTCTAAATATACTCTTAAACCTTCTCTTGACTTTCCATTGGTTTCATTTACAATAATTGCAGATAACCAATGATTAGAGTAATAATCTGAATTAGGTTCTTCAAAAACTGTTACATCATCAATCGAAGAAAATAAGTCTTTGTAAAACGAATTCATACGTCGCCTTAGGTTTACATGATCATCTAATACTTCCATTTGACCTCTACCAATTCCAGCACTAATGTTACTCATTCTGTAATTATACCCTATTTGTGTATGCTGATAATGTGGAGCTTGATCTCTAGCTTGTGTTGCCAAGAATACTGCCTTTTCTTTATGCTCCGGTAGTTTTGAAACTAATGCACCACCACCAGAAGTTGTAATAATCTTATTTCCATTAAACGATAAAATAGAAATATCACCTAAGGTTCCACAATTTTTATTTTTATAAGTACTTCCTAAAGCTTCTGCGCTATCTTCTATTATAGGAATATTATATGCTTTAGAAATTTCATTTAAAGCATCTGCTTTGTAAGGCATGCCATATAAGTGAACAGCTATTATTGCCTTAGGCTTTTTTCCTTTTTTTATTCTGTCTTCAATAGCAAGTTTTAAATGCTTTGGACAAATATTCCAAGTATCAGGTTCACTATCTACAAATACTGGTGTGGCTCCTTGATAAATAATAGGATTCGCAGAGGCTGCAAATGTAAAACTTTGGCAAATTACTTCATCATCTTTGCTTACGCCAAGTAAAATAAGAGCTAAGTGAAGTGCGGCAGTTCCGGAACTTAATGCGGCTACCTCTACTCCATTTCCTAAATAAGTTTTGATACTTTCTTCAAAATTATTAACGTTAGGACCTAATGGAGCTATCCAATTTGCATCGAATGCTTCATTTATATAAGAGAGTTCATTACCTCCCATATGAGGTGAGGATAACCAAATTTTAGAATTCATAGGTAATTAGTTTGTGCCATCAAATGGAGCGGTTGTGGCTTGGTTAGCAGCATTTATATCTGATCCTTTAAACACTTTCTCTACTGTTTTAAGGATGATTTTAATATCAAGACTAAAGCTTATATTATTAACATACCAAACATCAAATTTAAATTTTTCAGTATAACTAATAGCATTTCTGCCATTTACTTGAGCCCATCCTGTAATGCCTGGTTTTACAATATGTCGCTTATGTTGTTCTTCTGAATAAAGTTTTAAATATGCTGGTAATAATGGTCTCGGACCAACAATACTCATATCTCCCTTTATTACATTTAATAGTTGTGGAATTTCATCCAAAGAGGTCTTTCTTACAATTTTCCCAAAACTTGTTAGTCGTTCTGCGTCAGACAACAACCTTCCTTTTGTGTCGGTGTCATCACGCATAGTCTTAAACTTTATTATCTTAAAAATTTGACCATGCTTTCCTGGCCGTAATTGATAAAAGAATGGAGAACCTTGATTTACTATTGCCAATACTAATACTAAGATTAAAAATATTGGAAAAGCAAGTACAAAAGCTAGTGATGCAGTAAATACATCTAACGATGGTTTAATAAGTTTTTGATACATCATACGGACTGCAAATATAGGTGAAGAATTATCAATTAAAAGGATAAAAAAAGCACCTTTCTAAAAAGAAAGGTGCTTTTAAATAAAGTATATTGAGTGTTTAGCTTTTTCTTAACTTTTTAACACCAAAATAAGCGCCTATTGCTAAAGCTATAGAGATAAATCCATCTATAGGTGCTTCTGGATTATCTAAAACTTCACCATCTCCAGGTAACTCAATTGGTCCACCATCCTGAGCTAATAAAGAATTACTACTTAGTAGAAGTAACATTAATGCAATAAACATTAAGTTTTTAGGGGTCGTTAATTTACGTAACATATTGCTTTTTTTATTTTATTATAATTCTTTTTGAGATTGTATTTCCTGCTATTGTAGCGTTTACAATATACACACCACTATTTAATTTACTTGTATTAATAGTAGTTTGTTGAGTAGATGTTGACACATTTTCAGATAACACCTTCTGACCTAACATATTGTAAATTTCAATATTAGCATCTCTTAAATTTCCGTTTACTAAGTTTAAAGTTAATTGCCCATTAGAAACTGGATTAGGGAAAACAGTTAATAGAGACTCATTAAAAGTATCTACTCCTAAAACATTTTGAGTAAAAATAATTTCAAATCTATCATCAGATAAACTTTGTGGCTCGTCACTATCTACAGAAAACTGAACCAATGTTTCATTACTATTAGTTAGCAATGTTTGTGTATCTAAATAATTATCAACTAAATAAGCTGTTGTGTTTTCAAAATCACTTATTCTAAACTGTAGTGTATAATCTGTCTTCTTGTAGTTTGAAATAGATAAAGAAATCTCATCACCTTCAACAGGTAAAGCTCTGCTATCTATGCTTAATAAATTTCCTTCAGATAAAGTCCCTAAATTTTCATCAAGATTACCCGCTTTTGAAGCATCTAAATTATCAAAAGAAGAATTATAATTATCATTAAATCTAATTAATGAACCATCTCTTGGTGTCTCATTATTTGTAAAAGCTTCTAAATCATATAATGCGATACTTATAAATTTATCACTAGTTGTATTACTTGTAAAAAAGATATCTGTATTAACTTCATCTGTTACTTTATTTACCTCAGTAAATGTCATTGCTGGAGTTGGAGAACCAACAAGAGGAGTATCTGTATTTACAAATGCAGATTGTCCTGGTTGTAAAAATCTATTAGCAGATGAGTTTGAAGCCATAGCATCTGTATCTGTTAATGGAAATGACAATGAATTTATATCATTAGCTATTACATTACCAAATGTTACAGTTACAAAAGCACCATTATCACCTAATGTAGGATCATATACGTGATAAGCATCAGTTTGTATGTCTGTAGTTCCTGGATTATTTAAAACAGCATCCATATCTACAGGAGCTTGGTAAGGGTTCCCAACTAAAATAGACCCATCTGGATCTGGGTTTAGGTTGCTGGCAGTTACAACATAATCACCGGTATGCACAACTCCAGTTGTTCTTAATGTTACATCACTTACAGTAGCATCATTATTTGTAAGGTCTGTTGAACGGTTACCTCTTACAAGAGTTAAGTAACCAATACCGTGTTTTAAAACACCATCTTCTTCAGCTGAACCATCTCCCATAGTTGTAGATGTTACAGCTACATAAGCTGCAGGAGCTGCTTGCTCATTTACAATATACATAGATGGATTATTTAAAGACGTTGCATCAAATCCATTTGAAGCGCCACCAGTACCCGTAATATGTATACCAAAACCATTATCCGTTATAGGTTGAGCTTCTTGCCAATTAGTATTTATTGTCCCTGTATTTTTAAGTGGAGATGCTAAAAGACGATATGCTCTATTACTTTGAGGTATAAAACGCTCAACAGTTACATTACCTGTAAATGTTGCCGCATTGGTTAAACCAATAACACCTGTAGACATGCTTGTGTTTTTAAAAGTAAAATCATCTCCTGTAATAATTGTTGCACTTGGTGCCACCAAAACTCCAGAAATTGTAACCGATCCACTATTGGTAATACCAGTTACAACTGTAATACCTTGAGCATTTAATGTAGCTCCAGAATCTATTGTTACAGTATCTGCAGAAAAGTCTGCCGCTGTAGTTGCTGTACCAGCTTGTACTAAAACACTATTTGAGGCATCACTAGGATTTCCTGCATCACTTGGATCATTTGGCACCCAACCTGTAGTATCATCTACATAAACATAATCTGCTGCTGGTGTTGATGGTGTACCTGTAATTGTAATACTATCTATAGCTATATCCTCATCACCAGAATCAAGAAAGAAATCTAAAACAATATCAAGGTCATTACCAGTTCCATTTATAGATCTAGAAAATGACGTAAAAGTCTCTGTTATCTCCATACCATCACCAATGCCATCAAAATCTGTATCCACTAAAGGTGCTGAGTTAAAATTAGATCCATCATTTTCAATCCATAATAAATTTTGAGTTGGGCCTAAATCTAAACTGTAATCTATATGAAAGAAATCAGGATTGTCCCAGTCCTGATTAGTACTTTCATCATCTTCTGCTAAAAAAATGGTTAACTCAATATCTGTAAATCCAGTTATATCTAAGGTTGAAATTGTTAAGCTTTGTAATGCACTACCATTACCATTTACACCATCAATATCTTGAGCAGCAAAATAATTACCCATAGTATTGTTGAAAGTGACAGATATATCGCTTCCATCAGTTACTCTAAAATAATCTGTTGTATTTCCTCCAGTATCATTTAAGCTCAAAGTATAGCCAGAGTTATTAGAATCAAAGTCTAATGTGTAGATAGTAGTCTGCCCAAATGAACTAATTGTAGCTCCAAAGCAAACAATAAGAGCTAAAATTAAATTGTGTTTTTGTAAAATTGTTTTCATGCATTAAATAGATTAATTAATTGTATCTCAAAAATAGAGGTATTTTAATACTATATTAAAAACCTTAGTGTTAAGTTAATATCAATTTTGAAACATTAAATATAGAAATAATTTAATAAATAATTAACAATTATAAAATCATATAATTTACTTTTATAAATTATTCCAATAATCTATTATATATGCGTTTTGTCGTAATCCTATTTTTTATAATTCATCACATAGCTAACGCACAACCTAATACTGATGTCTATCTTTTAAATACCGAGACTAGCAATTTGGTAAACATTTCAAACAACAAAGGCTATGATAACCAACCTTCATTTATATCAGACAGTTTGGTTTTGTTTGCTAAATCTAGACAACAACAGACTGATATTATCTTATATAATATAAATTCTAAGGCTTCTAAATGGATATTTCATACAACTCAAGGCTCTGAATTTTCTCCTGTACAAATACCAAACACTAAAAACATTGCAACTGTAAGACTAGATACTACAGGTTTACAACGTCTTTATAGTTATAATACAACTACAAACAAAACAACTCTTGTAAATGATTCTTTAAAAATAGGATATCACGCTTGGAACAATGAACACGAATTAATCACCTATGTATTAGGCAATCCTTCAATTTTAGTATATATCAACTTAAAAGATCAAACTCAAAAACAGATAGTCGACAATATTGGGAGATCTCTTCAAAAAATCCCCAATTCTAATTTAATGAGCTATACCTCCATAAATACAGACGGTATTCATGAAGTTTATCAGTTAGATATAGAAGATGATTTTAGTAGCTACTATGTCTGCGATCTTCCTATCGGAGTACAAGATTATACTTGGTTAAGCCGAGATGTACTCGCCATTGGCAGTGCTTCTTCCCTATTTACTTATGATACGTTTGTAGATGAAGATTGGCAAAGATGGATCTCTTTAAAAGATCATAATATTTCAAACATTACAAGACTAGCAGTTTCTCCTAATGGAAAATTAATAGCTATTGTAGCTGAAGAAACATATAAAGAAAAAAATTAAATGCGAGCTGAAAATTTATGCGCTTAATTTCCTTTTTTGAAGTCTGCTAAAAACTTTTCTAAACCTATGTCGGTTAATGGATGTTTTAACAATCCTTCTATAGAAGATAAAGGTCCTGTCATAACATCTGCACCTATTTTAGCACAGTCAATCACGTGCATTGTATGCCTTACAGATGCTGCTAGAATTTGAGTATCAAATCCGTAATTGTCATAAATTAATCTTATTTCGGCAATAAGATTTAAGCCATCTGTTGAGATATCATCTAAACGACCAATAAACGGAGACACATAAGTAGCTCCAGCTTTAGCTGCCAGTAATGCTTGACCGGCAGAAAATACTAATGTACAATTGGTTTTAATACCATTATCACTAAAATACTTAATTGCTTTTACACCATCTTTTATCATAGGTACCTTAACTATAATTTGGTCGTGTAATTTAGCTAGCTCTTCACCTTCTTTTATAATACCCTCATAATCTGTAGAAATTACTTCAGCAGAGACATCGCCATCTACAATCTCACAAATTTTTACATAATGATTTTTTATGTTTTCAGCTCCAGTAATACCTTCTTTAGCCATTAGTGATGGGTTTGTTGTTACGCCATCTAAAACACCAAGGTCTTGTGCTTCTTTAATTTGGTCTAAATTTGCTGTATCTATAAAAAACTTCATCAGTAAAATTTTAAGGTTGAGTAATAGTATTTTTTGCTAGTGTAAAATTACAATTTATAATGATTTAGAAGCATTTTTTCAAATAGTTTATCTGGTAAAATATGTTTTAAAGCTACAGAAATACGCTGCATAAATGCACCAACTCTATAATGAATTGTGGGATGCTCTGTTAAGATAACACTATGAACTTTTTTAGCCATTTTTATAGGATCTTCACCGTGATCTACATGTTCATCCATTATTGCAAGTGTTCTTCCGTAGTTTTTTTCGTAGGCAGACCCTTTTATTACTGGCGCGTGAAAACGTCCTGCAGCAATGTTAGTTGCAAAATCTCCAGGTGCTATATTGGTCATCTTAATACCAAACTCTTTTAGCTCCATACGGTAGGCTTCTGTCGTAATTTCTAATGCACTTTTAGTTGCAGAATAAATTCCTCGATACGGCAAGCCCATATAACCTGCAATAGATGTTATATTAATTATTGTGCCACTTCGTTGTTTACGCATTTGCGGTAAAACTGCCTTAATTACACGAAGTACTCCAAAATAGTTGGTATCAAAAGCAGCTTGCACTTCTTCATCTGGTGTTTCTTCTAAAGGTCCTGTTATGCCTTTTCCTGCATTATTAATAAGAACATCTAGCTGGCCTTCAATAGCTATTAATTTAGCTACAGCTTCTTTTATACTTTCAGGTTTCGTAACGTCTAAAGATAAAAAATGAATACCATTTAAATGGTCTTGCTTAGGAGATCTAGAAGTTCCGTATACTTTATAACCTTGAAGATGAAGATATTCACCTATAGATTTACCAATTCCAGATGATGCTCCAGTAATTAGCACAACGTTTTGAGTAGAGTTTGCCATAACGGCAAATATAATCACTCTTATAAGATTACAATATATAAGCTCCTTAAGAAAACAAGTCTCAGGCAAAAGTAAGCGTTGCTCACTCAACTCTTGCATATACTCATTCCTACTTTTAGTCAATCAATCATTACTCTAGTTTTATATAAACTTTTAAAAACCAAGACTATGAAACTATTATTTAAAACTATACTGTTTGTATTAATTAGCTTTTCTCTGCAAGCACAAAACTCAATGATTAATGGCATTGTATCAGATGAAGCTGGCTTACCGTTGCCAGGTGCAACTATAATTGTAAAAGGCACAAGCAATGGTACTCAATCTGATTTTGATGGTAAATTTAAAATTAAGGCTGAAGAAGGAAACATTCTTGTATTTACATATGTTGGTTTTACAACCAAGAATATAAAGGTTACCCCAAAAGATTTTAAAGACACATTAATGGTTTCTCTTAAAAATGGAGCTCAATTAGATGAAGTTGTTGTGACTGGTTTAAAAGGGAAAGTGTCTGGTTTAAATATAACTAGTAGAAATAAAGTAAGAAAAAGAAATGTTAGAATTCATCTTAGAGGTAACCGTAGTATACCAGTTTCACAAAGAAATCAGCGTCAAGTTAGAGAGCAAGAATCTTATGCGTTAGTTGAAGAGAATACTTTTAAAACAGCATCTGTTTCACCACTTTCTACATTTTCAATTGATGTAGATCGTGCTAGTTATAGCAACATAAGACGTATGATAAACAATAGTCAACCTATTCCTGTTGATGCAGTTAAGGTAGAAGAAATGATCAATTACTTTTCATATAATTATCCAGAGCCAAAAACTAATGATCCGTTTTCTGTATACACAGAGTTGGTACAGTCACCTTGGAACACCAATACGTCCATTTTAAGAATAGGATTAAAAGGAAAGACTATAAACCTTGATAAGCGTCCTGCGTCTAATTTAGTTTTTCTGTTAGATGTTTCTGGCTCTATGAATTCATCTAACAAACTACCATTGCTTAAATCTGCACTAAAGATATTGGTTGATGAACTTAATGTTAATGATAAAGTTAGCCTAGTAGTTTATGCTGGTGCAGCTGGCTTAGTCTTGCCTCCAACTTCTGGAGCAAATAAAGAGACCATCCTAAATGCAATAGAAAATCTATCTGCTGGAGGTTCTACGGCTGGTGGTCAAGGTATAAAACTTGCTTATAAGGTTGCTGAAGAGAATTTTATTAAAGGCGGAAACAACAGAATTATATTAGCCACAGACGGTGACTTTAATGTTGGAGCCTCAAGTGATAGAGCTATGAAAGACCTTGTGAAAGACCAAAGAGATAATGGCGTATTTCTAACTTGCCTAGGTTTTGGAATGGGTAATTATAAAGATTCTAAGCTAGAAACCTTGGCGCAAAACGGTAACGGAAACCATGCGTATATAGACACCATGCAAGAGGCTCAAAAAATATTGGGAACAGAATTTTTTGGTACTATTTATACAATAGCCAAAGACGTTAAAATACAGGTAGAATTTAATCCGCAACTAGTAAAAGCTTACAGACTTATAGGATATGAAAATAGGTTGTTAGCTAATGAAGATTTTAAAAATGATAAAAAAGATGCGGGAGACTTAGGAAGTGGCCATAATGTTACCGCACTATATGAGATTATTCCTGTTGACACAGAAAGTAAATATATTAGCGAAGAAAACGCTTTAGATCCTTTAAAATATACTACTTCAACTACGTCTCAACATCAATATGAACTAGCTACAGTAAAGTTACGTTACAAAAAACCAAATGAAGATTTTAGCAAAGTGATGCTTGCATCTGTCCTTAATAAGCCAATAAATATAAATGAAGCTTCAGAAGACTTTAAGTTTATGTCTGCAGTAGCATTGTTCGGAATGCAGTTAAAGCAATCTGAATATATTGAACTTAAGGATAAAAAGGCAGTTATAGCTTTAGCAGAACAAGGATTGCATAATGATCCTGAAGGCTATAGATCAGAATTTGTGAGGCTTGTAAAAAGTTATAGAAAGTAGAAAGAGGATATGTTTCTAAACAAAACATTACTGCATAAAAAAAGGCAAGTACCTACATCACACCGCTACGACCGAATACCTTTGCTTCGTTCCCGACCTGGAGGATTCAACGGGAGCTGGTTGTGTAGGACTTGCCAGGTGCAAATATACAATGTTTACATATTCTGACAAGTAATTTTATATCTGATTTTCATAACTTCGTCTTCTGTTAAAATTGACGACTATGAACCTTTCAACAAAATTATACATACTACTAAGTTTTCCTTTATTTTTCCTCTCTTGTAATGATGATGCAACAAGTTATTCGTTACAAATATCAAATTCTGATAATAGCTTAAAATTAGGAGAATCCTTAACTGCAACTATTAAAAATCCTAAAGAAAAAGTAATTGATTCTGTTACCTATACTTTAAACGGTAAATCAATTGCATCTCATAAAAACAATAACCCATTATCTGTAGCGCTAACTAACAATAAGTTAGGAGAACACACGCTGATAGCAACAGTATATTCTGAAGCTAAAGCAACAGATGTAAATGCTAATTTTAAACTTTTTAATAATAAGCCACCCGAAAGTTATACGTTCGAGATAATTAATACCTATCCACACGATGCCAATGCCTTTACGCAAGGTTTAGAGTTTTACAACGGTAATTTATATGAAAGTACAGGAAGAAACGGACAGAGTACTATAAGAAAGGTAAATTTAGAAACTGGTGAAGTATTGCAGTCTTCAGACTTAGACATCGATTATTTTGGAGAAGGCATCACAGCTTTAAACGATAAACTTTATCAATTAACTTGGCAAGGCAAAAAAGGCTTTGTTTACGATATTAATACGTTCAAGCAATTAGATTCTTTTAGCTACAATGCTAGTAAAGAAGGTTGGGGATTATGTAATGATGGTTCTAAACTTTATAAAAGTGACGGTACATCTAAAATTTGGATTCTTAATGCTGAAACGTTAGCAGAAGAAGATTACATACAAACCGTATCTCATAAAACCATTTCAAAAAAACTAAATGAATTGGAATGGGTTAACGGAAAAATTTACGCTAATAATTGGCAGATAGATTTAATTAGCATCATAAACCCTAAAAATGGTGCTATTGAAGGACTGGTAGATTTTAGATCTTTAAGAAAGCAAGTATCTTCTGCTACAAAAGAAGATGTCCTAAATGGTATTGCTTATAACAAAGAAACCAGTAAACTTTATGTAACTGGTAAAAATTGGGATAAGCTGTTTGAGGTTAAGATTATAAAAAAGTAAGTTCACTCAACCAAATAAGGCAGTCACTAATTCTACATTTAAAAACCTTTGCTCTCTATTTAAGTTTATAGTCTAAACTAAAGACTATGACACCAAAATTTAAAATTAGCATTCCAGAACCTTGCCACGAAGATTGGTCTAAAATGACTCCTACAGAAAAAGGACGTTATTGTAAAGCCTGTTCTAAAGAAGTAATAGACTTTACACATTTTAGCAATGAGGCACTGCACAAACGTATAACTCAAGGCGAGTCACTGTGTGGTCGTTTTTTGCAACATCAATTAGATACACCTTTAACTATAGAGCGTAAAAAGAACTCAATTTCATTTAGTAAAATTGCAGCAACGTTAGCATTACCACTTAGTGTTATATCTACCAATATTAGTAATGCACAAGAATCTAAACCCAAGACTGAACAAACAATAAATACCAGTAAAACTTATACGTCCTTAGGTATAGGTATGCAACATAGGCCTTTAAAACCATTAACCTCTACTCTATCTGGTACAGTAACAGATGAAAGTGGTTTACCGTTACCAGGCGTAAATATTATTGTAAAAGGTACAACTCGAGGTACACAAACAGATTTTGATGGTAATTATTCCATTTCAGCTTTAAAAGATGAAATACTAGTATTTAGTTATTTGGGTTATGAGACTATTGAAAAGACTATTAAAAGCAACACAACTCTTTTAGATGTTATACTTGATTCCGACAATTATCAAGGAGAATTAATTTATTTGGGTGGTTTCAATATAGTTGAAGTAAAAAGCCACAAAATAGATCCTGAGTTTTTAGAAGAACAAAGAGCTCATAGAGCAAAACTAAAAAAAGCAAGAGAAAATCGTGTGAGATTTATGACACGTAAAGCTAAAGAGCGTAAGGAAGCACGGCAATTAAAAAGAGCTAAACGTAAAGAAGAGAGACAAAAAAACAGAGATTCTTAGATACTATTAAGCTCAGTAAAAAGTTTTACTTTTACTAAAACTTTTTTTGAATGCGTATTCTATACACTTTACTCCTATTTTGTTGTATCATATTTTGGAGCTCTTGCAGAAATGATTTTGAATTTGAACCAAGTACTGGTCAATTAGAGTTCTCTAAAGACACGGTCTATTTAGATACCGTATTTACTAATATAGGATCTAGTACTTATAATTTAAAAGTATACAACCGTAGTGATCAAGATATACGTATTCCTAATGTACAACTTAGTCAAGGAGAAAGTTCTAGTTATCGCCTTAATGTAGATGGTGTTGCTGGGAAAGTATTTAGGGATGTAGAAATCTTAGCTAATGACAGTATTTTTGTTTTTGTTGAAACTACTGCAGATATACAGGAACTTTCTCAAAATGCATTAGAATTTTTATATGAAGATGCCATTCTTTTTGATGGTGGAGAAAACACCCAACGTGTAGAGTTAGTAACACTTATTAAGGATGCTGTTTTTCTATTTCCTGAGCGTGATGCAATGACAGGTGAAGTTGAAACCTTGCAACTAGGTACAGATCCTAATGGCGACCCAATTTTAATTGAAGGATTCTTTTTAGAAGATAATGAGTTAACCTTTACCAACGAAAAGCCATACGTAATTTATGGTTTTGCAGCTGTTGGCTCAAACAAGACGTTAACAGTTAATGCTGGTGCACGAGTGCACTTTCACGCTAACAGTGGTATTATTGTCGCAGATCAGGGTTCTATGCAGGTTAATGGAGAATTAAGTACAGATCCAGAACTGTTAGAAAACGAGGTTATTTTTGAAAGTGACCGTTTAGAAACTGCCTATAGCAATATTCCAGGACAATGGAGTACTATTTGGTTAACGGCAGGAAGTACAAACCATAATTTTAACTATACAACTATTAAAAATGGTACTGTTGGTTTATTAATGGACTCAAACGATGGCGGTGAAGATCCTACACTAACTATAAGAAACTCACAAATCTATAATTCATCTAACATTGGGTTATTATCTAGAACTGGTAGCATTCTTGGAGAAAATCTAGTTATTGCAGAAGCAGGACAAAGTGCTATGGTTATAGAGTTAGGCGGATCGTATGAGTTTAACCACTCTACTTTTGCTAACTATTGGTCACGCAGTTTTAGACAAACGCCAGCTGTTGTTATTTCTAACACATTTGGAGAAACGCTAGCTGCAAATTTAGATCAGGCTAATTTTTCTAATTGTATAATTTATGGTCGTAATGATGTAGAGTTTGGGTTTTCTAAAGCAGATGAAGCAGCATTTAACTTCAATTTTAAAAATTGCTTATTACGAGCAAATGATCCAAATGGAAATTTAGAAGATGATCCTCTGTATAATTTCTCAGATATGGCATTGTATGACTCTGTTATATTAAATGAACAGCCTTTATTTTTTGATACAGATACTAATAAACTTCAAATAAGTTTAGAATCTCCAGCAAGCGCTCAAGGTGATCAAGCAACGGCAAATCTGGTACCTTTAGACCTTATAGGGACTAACAGAACAACAAACCCAGATATAGGTGCTTATGAAACTATTATGTTTCCAGATGAAAATTAAATCTATGTTTTTAAAAAATATTAAACCTTTAGCAATTTTATTAATTGTAAGCTTCTTTTTAAGTAGTTGTAACAGCAGCCCAAATTTAGATGCATTACCATTACTAAATGGCTATTGGGAAATTGCTTCTGTTGAAACGGATAAAGGAAAAGAGATTGAATATAAATTTAATGAGACAGTAGATTATTTTGAGCTAACTGCTAAAAATGGTGTGCGTACCAAGGTTAAGCCCAAACTAGATGGAACCTTCATAAAAACTAATGATGCAGAAGGTTTTACTGCTAAAATGCAAGACGACAAATTGACATTAATTTATAAGACTACTTGGGATACTTGGTCAGAAACCATTTTGTACCTTAACGACTCAAAATTGGTTACACAAAATGACCAAGGAATAAGATATACTTATAATCGCTTTAAAGGATACCTAGATAATGTCGAAACGAACTAATGAACACCTTAGTATTGCAGATGCTCTTAAAGAATTTGTAGACAAGAATAAACTTCAAAAGGGATTAGACAAAGTACAAGTTCGAGATGTATGGAACGACCAAATGGGACCTGCAATTGCTAAATATACAACCAACATCAAATTAGATAGAGATACATTATATGTACAACTTAGCTCTTCTGTCTTAAGGGAAGAATTAAGTTACGGCAAACAACGTATAATTGATAATTTAAACGAAACGCTTGGTAAAACACTTATTACCAAGCTCATATTAAGATAACTACCATTACACCATAGATTAAATTTAGTTTATCATTATTTAAACTATAAATTAAATCAATAGTACTCTTCTCAATTTATATTGAAAATTGATAGTTAAATGTTTAATTTTAGTGACATTTGAACCGTTACTTAACTAAAAATTTTAATTATCATGGATAACAACAATTCTAATGTATGGGACATTAACGATCCTAGCGCTATTGCAAAATGCCCTTTTTTAGGAGGTGCACAATCTAACACAGCAGGACACGGCACAACTAATAGAGATTGGTGGCCTAATGAACTTAAGCTAAATATTTTACGTCAAAACTCTTCTAAATCTAACCCAATGGGTTCAGATTTTAACTATAAAGAAGCTTTTAACAGTCTTGATTATGCAAAATTAAAGCAAGATGTTATTCATTTAATGACAGATTCTCAAGATTGGTGGCCTGCAGATTATGGTCATTATGGTCCTTTTATGATACGTATGGCTTGGCACAGTGCTGGTACTTATAGAATTGGTGATGGTCGTGGTGGTGCAAGTTCAGGAACACAACGTTTTGCCCCTTTAAACAGCTGGCCAGATAACGGTAACTTAGATAAAGCTCGTTTATTATTATGGCCAATTAAAAAGAAATATGGAAACAAAATTTCTTGGGCAGATTTAATGATTCTTGCAGGTAACTGCGCATTAGAGTCTATGGGCTTTAAAACATTTGGTTTTGCTGGAGGTCGTGAAGACATTTGGGAACCAGAGCAAGATATATATTGGGGTTCTGAAACTGAATGGTTAGGTAATGAAGAACGCTATGCAGATGGAGATTTAGAAGCACCACTTGGTGCTGCACACATGGGATTAATTTATGTTAACCCAGAAGGACCTAACGGAAACCCAGATCCGCTTGGTTCTGCTAAAGATATTAAAGAAACGTTTGGCCGTATGGCTATGGATGATGAAGAGACTGTAGCATTAATAGCTGGTGGTCATACATTTGGTAAAACTCACGGTGCCGCAGATCCAGATAAATATGTTGGTGCAGAACCTCACGGTGCTCCAATTGAAGAAATGAGTACAGGTTGGAAAAACACCTATGGTACTGGTGTCTTAGACGATACTATTACTAGTGGTTTAGAAGGTGCTTGGACCCCTAACCCTACACAATGGGATCACGATTATTTTGAAGTGTTATTAAACTATGACTGGGAACTTTCTAAAAGTCCTGCAGGTGCACACCAATGGATTCCTACAAAAGCTTCTAATGCAAGAATGGCTCCTAAGGCTGGTGATGCCAATGCTAAGCAAGGTCTAATGATGTCTACTGCAGATATGGCACTTAAAATGGATCCTGATTATTTAAAGATTTCTAAGAAATTTCATACAGACCATAAAGCATTCGAAGATGCATTTGCTCGTGCTTGGTATAAGTTAACGCACAGAGATATGGGACCTATTTCTAGATATTTAGGACCAGAAGTACCTCAAGAAGAATTACTTTGGCAAGACCCTTTACCAGCTTCTAACTTTACACCTTCAGAAGAAGATGTAAATTCACTTAAGTCTGCAATTGCAAATACAGAGCTATCTGTTTCAGAGTTAGTTTCTACAGCTTGGGCCTCTGCTTCTACCTTTAGAGGATCAGATAAACGCGGTGGCGCTAATGGTGGTCGCATTCGTTTAGCACCTCAAAATAGATGGGAAGTAAACAATCCAGAGCAATTACATAAAGTGTTAAATGTATTAAAAGGCATTCAAAATGATTTTAATACAAATGGTAAAGACGTTTCAATGGCAGATTTAATAGTACTTGCAGGATCTGTAGGTGTTGAAAAAGCTGCTGAAAAAGCTGGACATTCTGTTACTGTACCATTTACTGGTGGTCGTACAGATGCAAGTCAAGAACAAACAGATATCGATTCTTTTGGTTACCTAGAGCCACAAGCAGATGGTTTTAGAAACTTTATAAAGGATAACCAAAAAGCAGCTGCAGAAGATTTACTTGTAGATCGCGCTCAATTGCTTACGCTTTCTATTCCTGAGATGACTGTTTTAGTTGGCGGATTAAGAGTGTTAGGTGCTAACTATAATGGATCTAACTACGGTGTGTTTACAGATAGAAAAGAAGCATTAACAAATGATTTCTTTACAAATTTATTAGATTTCACATATACTTGGAAAGCTATTACAGATGATGATACTGTTTTTGAAGGTAGTGATCGTAGAACGGGTGACAAGAAGTTTGAAGCTACAAGAGCAGATTTAATATTTGGTTCTAACACAGAGCTTCGTGCAATTGCAGAAGTATACGGAACAGAAGATGCAGAAGAGAAATTTGTAAAAGATTTTATTGATGCTTGGACTAAGGTGATGAATTTAGATCGTTTCGATTTATAATTAACACGTAGTATTATACTTAAAAAGGCGATTCCTAATTGAATCGCCTTTTTTTTTATTAGTATCATCTAAATTCAATATCATCTTTCTTACAATACCACTTAGGTGAGTTTGCATATATAACACAACCACCTAGTTTAATCTTACCTTCATCACTTTCTTTAAAACCTTTAGGTGTAGGCTTTCCGTAGCTTATTGGTATCACATCTTTATTTGAGTCGCATTTAGGACAATATTTAGGAGCTCTATAACTCATTGAGATACATATTTTAAACCAACAATAGAACTTATTAGTGTAACTATAAAAAATAATCTCCAAAACGTGGCTGGTTCTTTAAATACAAAAATTCCTACAAGTACAGTTCCCACTGCACCTATTCCTGTCCAAACTGCATATGCAGTACCTATTGGCAGTTCTTGAGTTACTTTTACAAGTAAATACATGCTAATAGCCAAGCAAACTAAAAATCCTGCATACCAATACATACTTTCTGTACCACTAGCCTCTTTAGCCTTACCAAGACAGGTTGCAAATGCAACTTCAAAACAACCAGCAATTATTAGTAAAATCCAATTCATATTATTGACCTGTCAAATTCCATTAAATTGAAAATGGTATTAATAATCGAATCTTTTTCAGCTGAATGCTTTAAGATTATATCCTCACCTTTAGAATTTAAAATAAAAAATGAATTATAGTTAATTTCATGATACTGCTGTTTTTTATTAATCTTGTAGGTTTTAGCTTTATAATTATCCCCAGAAACTCCTATAGTATAAGGCTCGTTAGACCACGATAATAATTTAATGTTATCCCAAATTAATAAAGGTTTGGAGCGGTTTATACTAACTGAATCATCCCACTTTCCATAAACTTTATACATTTCATGAGATAGGTCTTTTTTAGCTTGTTTATGAAAATACCTAATTTCCGACACTTTTAAGAAATCACCAGATTTTAATTTTAGTGTAGTAATTATACCTTCATGCAAAACATAAGTATGATGACTTGTACCACTTGCACAAGCCGTTATGAGCAGCCCTATTATTAATAAATATATGTATTTCATAATCCTAATCAAGCATTTATGTCATAAACCAACAATCGATGGCATCTGTTAACATATGAAACAATAAACCAATACCTATAATTCTAAAAGGTTTCTTGAAAAATAACAAGATAACATAAATAACCATAACATAATAGGTATGAAACCAATGTAAGTTAATGCTACAACGGTTGGCTTCAAAAATTGGTGTTGCCCACAGATGGTCTATATCTACCAACATAGTTGCTAATAAAATAAGGTAGGCTTTTTTCCACTGGGTTTTACAACATAAAAAGGCAATACCTAATGGTGCAATAAAATGTAATGTATAATGAATTATGGTTTGCATCTTCTAAATTAAATCATCTACGTAATTTTTCTTTAAGTGCGTTTATTAAAGCATCTTTCTCTGCAATAACAATTTTTGTGTGTTTTGTATTAAAGAATAAATACAGTAATATACTAACTGAAATTAACGTATTTAAATCATATTCAAAAAAACGTGTTAGTAAATATGAAAGTGCAAATATGGCCAGTGTAATATATGTTCCTGCTAAATAAAATTGTTTCATTAATTATAAAATTTAGTAATCTCTAAATATAGTTTTATGCTGTCACACCACAAAAAAAGGGCTGCCTAAACACTACATTTAGACAGCCTCTTACAAATTTTCGAATTAAAATGACTAGGACGACATTGCCACTACTTGTTGTTCCTTAAGTTGTTTTTTTGTTAAGTCTCTAGTTAACCATCCGCTACGTCCTGCTGTTGCAATGGCATACGGTGTAATCCAGAATAATGTAAATGCATAAAATACACTGTAAGGATATGCCCAAAATGATTCTGAAATACTATGTTTTTTAGCAAAGAAAAATGCTTGCATACTTGAGAACACTAAGATACCTGCTAGTGTAGAACACAAGAATAATACTGGATATGTTATAATGAAGAACAGCATTAATAATATTGCTGGATATGCCATAGTCATTTTTAACCATTGGTTTAATAACAATATTCTTGTTCCTGTTTTAGCACCATCTCTAAAGTTTGAGAATGCAAATTTGTTCATTGCTATATTTTCTCTAACGTTACTTCTTTCCCAACGTATAAACATCTTGTAAAGGTTTTTATAACGTTCTGGAATGTTTGTATATACATAAGCCTTACGTTGAAATAACACTTTATAACCTTGCTTTAGGATCATATTTGTCATTGCTCTATCTTCTCCAATTTTAGAAACTTCACCCATAAAGGTTTGGCTAATCCAATCTTCCAAGCAATTAAATACAGCTTCTCTTCTATAAGCAGATAATGCGCCAGGTGTACATAAAACAGAACCTAAACGACTTTGAGCAGATCTTACAAACTCAAAACTAAATGCAAAACTTACATTTAACATTCTAGGAATTAATGCTTTTTTATTGTTTAGAACCTTCACGTTTCCTGCTACAGCACCACAATCTGGATTAACCACAAATGGGCTAGCCATAATACGTAACGTGTCTGTTTTTACTATTGAATCACTATCTACAGTAATAAACACATCTCCAGTTCCTAAGTTAAAACCTCTGTGTAACGCGTGTCTTTTACCCATATTTTTTGGTTGCTGATATATAGCAACGCGGTCGCCCAACTCTGCTTTTGCTTTCTGCATCCATTGCCATGTATTATCCTGACTACCATCATCAATTGAAATTAATTGAAGCTTTTCTATTGGATAATCACTGGCCACAAGACTTTTTAAGGTCTTATAAACTAACTCTCCTTCATTGTATGCTGGTACGATTACAGTACACGTAGGAAGCTCTTCGTCTGATACTGATGCTATTGACTTATATTTTAAATATAATGTGAGAATGTATCCTATAAATGCTAGCTTAATTGTTAGGAGTGTAAAACCCATAATCATTATAGCTTGTCCCCAAATTGTATTCATTCGGTCTAAATGTACCTCTTCAAAATAAGGTTGCATAATAAAGAACAATGCTACTGCTCCAAAAAGCAATATAAATGTTCCTGCTAATACTAATGAAGAAGATGAGTTGTTTACAAACTTCTCCACAGGATTAAGGGGTTTAGTTTGCGGTATATTAGGATCTGTTGTTACAGTGTTTATAGAGTGATTCATTATGCGTTTATTGTAAATTCTTAATAGTTACATATTACTTGGCAACAGTAGTGCCAATTAAGAAAACGCTTAATTACAACAGCTTATAGAAGAGTAGAAAATTGAATGTGTAAAATTATTATACACTTGTGTATAAAGTGATAGTATTTAAAATGCCTAAGGGCAACAAATAATCAGAATTTATTAAACTTTAGACTTATGCTTTAAATTAAAGTATGACATAAATGAAGAGAAAATTCCAAAACATATAAAGTTGTAAATGATATAAGAAACATCTATATCATCGTAAGATAAAAATTCAAAACCAGCCATTCCTAATGCATAAATAAATCCGCCAACTAAACCAGAAATAAGTATTGTTTTATAGTGCTTTTTAAAAACTTCTTTTAAACTCATAATTTAGTTTTACAAATTAAAGTGGTTTATAGGTCCACGGCCTTCTCCTAACTGTTTATTGCTGCCATTAAAAATTGCTGTGTTTACATAATTACAGCCTTTTATAACGGCAGACTCTAAAGACTCTCCTAAACTTAGGAAAGCAGCAATACTAGATGATAGGCTACAACCTGTGCCGTGAGTATGATCTGTTTTAATTTTAGGGTTTGTTATAGTGACAATAGTATCATCTTCTACAATATAGAGAATATCCTGAACATGGTTATTTGTAGTACTAACGTGACCACCTTTTAATAAAACAGAAACTGAATAAAGCTTACCTATTTCTTTAGCTGCTTTAGATAACGTATTGGTAGAGGTTTTTTTACCTAGTAAAATTTCCGCTTCTGGAATGTTAGGTGTAATTAGTGTAGCCTTTGGTAAAAATGCCTTTAGTCTAGCTATAGCTCCATCTGTAATTAAAGCATCACCAGATGTGGCGACCATTACAGGATCTAAAACAATATGCTTTGCGTTATATTCTACTAATCTTTCTTCCACTATCTGAATAACTTCTGCAGAGTGTAGCATTCCTATTTTTATAGCACCAAAAGAAATATCACTTAACACAGCATCTAGTTGATGAGCAATATGTGCTATTGGTATTGCATGAATATCTATCACACCTTTAGTATTCTGTGCAGTAGTTGCAGTTATAACAGACGCTGCAAAAGCACCACAAGCACTAATGCTCTTTATATCTGCTTGTATACCAGCACAACCGCCAGAATCGCTTCCAGCAATAGTTAGTACACTTTTGTAAGACGTTATATTTTCCATTGCTCTTTATTATAGGCACTATCCCAGAACATCCATTCTAATTGAGAAGCTTTTCTAAATGCAGTATTCATTCTTAGGAGTGTTTTGTCATTTGCATCTTCAGCATACATATTGGTAATATCAATAGCATGATTTACTGATGTTGCAAAATCTTCACCTCCATATGTATTAATCCAATCTTGGAATGGGTTATCCTCTTTGTTGGTTTGGTTTTTAAGAATGTAATCTCCTATTTCCTTATAAATTGTAAAACAAGGTAATACTGCCGCTAAACCTTCTTCGACAGATTGGTTGCAAACTACACGAGATAAGTAACTAGTATACAACTCACACGTAGGAGATGGCTCTGCTATAACAGTATGGTTTTTAAGAAAGGTTTGGTGTAAAGCATTTTCAACTTCTATAATACCTGATGCTGCATTTATGAAAAATTGAGTTTCGGAGCTTTCTGTACATTTTACACCAACTTGTGTAAGTATCTTTTTATATTCAGAAAGGTACAAGGCATCTTGTTCTATATAAAATTGAAAAACATCTTTTGGTAAAGTACCATCCATAAGCTGAGTAATAAACTCTTGTGATTTTATAGATTCTAATATAGATTCTGTTTGTTTTCGTACTGTATTAAACCAGTTTAACATACTTTAGTTTTTAATGTTCTTGTTGCTATTTCAGGGTTTTCAGCTTTAGATATTGCAGACACTACGGCAATACCAGTAGCGCCATTTTTAATTATCTCGGTAGCATTGTATATATGTATTCCTCCTATACAAACTATAGGTTTTTTATAAACTTCACAAATTTTAATAAGTCCTGCAATTCCTAAAGGAGCGTCTAAATCTCTTGTTTTTGTCTGTGTAGCAAAAATTGGAGATACACCTATATAATCTATTTCACTAGCTTCGTGAGCTTGTATTGCTTGAGAGACATTACTTACAGAAAGACCTATAATTTTTGTACTTCCCAACAAGTTTCGTGCTACCTTAAAGGGCATGTCTGTTTGTCCCAAGTGAACTCCATCTGCATTTACAGCGAGAGCAATATCTACACGATCATTAATGATTAATGGCACTTTATAAGTTTCACATAGAGATTTAGCTTGTAAAGCTCTGTTGTAAAACGTCTTTGTGTCGCAGGTTTTTTCTCTTAATTGAATACATGAAGCACCACCAATTAAAGCTGCTTCTAAAATCTCGAAAAATTTAATGTCATTTGTAATGCTATCATCTGTTACATACATTAATGACAGGGCAGCATTATTCATTTAAGATTAAGTATTCTGAAAGTTGATCTGAAGTTAAAAGGTGAAGGTTATCTAAAAAATTCATTTGAAAACTACCAGGACCATTAGATGCTTTCTTAGTAATATCTCCAGTAACACCCATAATTGCCATTGCAGCTGTAGCTGCTAAATGTGTATTGCCTTCAACTGCTATACACGCACCTACCATTGCTGTCGCAGTACAACCCATACCTGTAATTTTAGCCATTAATACATCTCCGTTTGAAACTGTACTTACCTTTTCACCAGTAACTATAATATCTTTTTCTCCACTAATAACAATTGTATTTCCTAATTCTTTAGAGAGTTGTTTAGCAGCTTGTATGGCATCTAAGGAGTTGTGAGTACTATCTACGCCTTTAGTAGACAATGTAGAATTTGTTAACGCCATAATTTCTGAAGCGTTACCACGTATAACATCTGGTGTATGTGTAGCAATAATTTCTTGAGCAGTTTCTGTTCTGTAGGTAGATGCTCCTACTCCAACAGGATCAAACACAAATGGTGTTTTTGTTTTGCTTGCTTTTTGAGCAGCTAGTTTCATAGCCTCTACCCAAGTTTTGCTTAAAGTTCCCATATTGATAACTAAAGCTGAAGAAATTGTCACAATATCTTCTACTTCTTCTTTAGCGTGAGCCATAACTGGAGATGCGCCTATAGCAAGTAAAGCATTAGCCGTATTGTTCATAACAACATAATTGGTAATGTTATGTACTAAAGGAGATTTTTCCCTAATGGCAGTTAAAATAGATGGAATTTGATTCATGTCTTAGTGGTTAATTAGTTGGTAAAATTCACTAAGTAAAGAAAAAAACTGTTTGTGTTAATTACAAACTAAAGCATAGGTTTTTAAACATTGTATGTAAGATAGAATAAAAGCTCAAAAATCAAGGAGTGATTATAGCCTAAAGCTAATCTATCTCATAGTTAAGTTTCATTGTGATTGATGCCGTTTTTTCTCTAGAACTTGTATTATAAGTGCCGCCCCAAGAATAATCTTCATTTGAGTTTTGACCTGTAATTTGAAAGATTCCCATTCTTGCAGATTGTAGTTCACCAAGGTTTCCGCCAGAGAATTCAGATATTTTTTCTGCTCTTATTCTTGCATCTTCAGTAGCTTTTGAAATCATTTCAATTTTTAGATCTGCTAGTTTTGTATAGTAATAGCGTGGTGGTTCAGAGTAAAACTTCACACCTTGGTTTAATAATTCAGTTATTTCTCTAGACAGTTTTTCTATCTTATCTACATCTTTAGATTCTATTTTAATAGATTGTGTAAGTTCATAACCAACAAATTCTTCGCCTACATAGTTTCCATTTTCAGAATAAACTTGTTTGTTTTTTTGATTTGTTTTTACTGCACTATAAATTAACTGATTGTCATTTATACCTTTAGATGATAAGTAATCATCTATAGTTGCCTTATTTTGCTCTAAGGTTATATAAGCTTGTTTAAGGTTAATGTCCTGTGCTCCGAACCTACCTTCCCAAACTATAAGATCTGAAGAAAAGTCTGCTTTTCCTAAGCCTGTTACTTCTATACTGTTATTTACCTTGTTTCTATCTGCATAGGCATTTCCTAAGAAGATTGAAGCTACAACTATTGCAATTGCAAAAATAATGGCACTTAAATATTTCATAATATGTGTAAGATTTGGACAAGTAATTTAATTAATTATTACAAACCTTTAAGTTAGCCTTGTGTTAAATGGTAAGAATTTTAAATGAAATGATTTTGGTTTCAATTATTTATTTGCGGAGTAATTGCACTCATCTCCTACCACAAGCTTTTTATCAATTTTTTGTATACTAATAAGTCGCTCTCTAAAGTCTAAATTGCCATCGTAATCTACTAAGTAACGTTCTTTAAAAATTCCATTTGGTATAGAATGCTCTTTATTAAATTCATTATATGCTGTAGTATGAATTAAAAGTGGCAAATGAAATGCTGTACTATCCTCTATAATATAAAATAAGGTTGCAAGTTTATGGCGTTTGGTCCTTTTAGGTTTTATTGATGTAAGCTTATAACGCTTGTAAGACATGTCTTTAAGTAACGTGTCATTTAAATTTATAAAATCATAATGCTTAGTTTGGTAATTAAACCTATTACTTAACTTTTTCACATATTTACAATCTACATTTATAAACTCTGCATTATCAAGATCTTTTTTTAGTGCTGTTACATTTAAAGAGACGCCTAGATTATCTGTAAAAATTAATTGATATGTTAGCGTATCTAACTCTGTAATTTCAGCTTTATAATTATTAAACTTTGAGTTAGTTAAATAATATTTTTTTAATGTCTTTCCGTTTTGTAATGTATCTGTAATACCACCTTTTTCTGAATATTTGTAATAAGTAACATCATACTCTAGAAGATAGTCGAAGTTATAGTGTTTTTGAGAAAAGCTATAAGTTGAAATTAATAAAAGTAAAATTGTAAGGTATTTCATGACAGTGAATGTATTGATTATAGTAAATAGTAACAATACATTGTGGCAGTAATCCTGTTTGTACCTAATTTAACTACTTATCAAGAAATTACCAGTTAATTTGAGCTTTGAGATAAGGACCATGTTGTAATACAGATGTTCCATTAAATGAAGATTGGTAATACTCGTCACCATCTGGCTCTTCACCTTCAATTGCTGCTGTAAGGAAGAAAAATGCTCTAAAACTATAACCAGCGGCAACGGCAAAAGCAATTTTCTTATTTTCATCTTTAGAGGTATATGCGGCTCCCAATCTTGTGTCTGAAGAAATACCAAATCCCCAAGAACCTTTCTTTTCTGAAGAGATAAAACCATTAGGATTACCATCCTCGCCATTAATACCATTTCTCAATACAGATTCTAGTTGATCTTTACCAAAATCACTTGCTTTTATAGTTACAATTCCTGCAATGTTTGCGCTTGAGAAATCAACTCCAAATTTGTTATCCACAGAAGTTATTCGAGTAAGACGGCCATACATATTATCAATTTTTTGATGAAAGGCGTAAAAATTATAATTGGCCCTAGGATCTACATATTCTATACTTCTAAAATCTCCGAGCTCAACAGATGCTCCAGCAGGTAAGTTTAGTGACGTAAAACCAATACCGTATTGACTTAAATAATATTCATTAGCATCATCAATACCTGGAGAATAAAATAGAACAAAGCTTTTGTAATCATTAGAAAAATCGCCAATTGGAATTGACGGCCCCATATTATCACCTATTTTAACAAATGAATTGTCCAGACTTCCTTGAAAGTTCCCTGTTTCGTAAGAAAATTCTAATTTTTTGATACCTATACGCAAAGCGGTATTAATGAGATTATCATTTTCGCTATTAAAGTTTACGAAACCACCTATTTTTAACCATTTTGCTAATTTAAAGCTACCTTCAAATTTTGTAAAAAGAGATGCTTTACCATCAATACCATCTTCTAAATCATCTTCTAATGAGTTAAAAGCATCGTAAATTGGTGTAAAATATCTAGCGGTAACACTAAAGTAATTTTCTCGTTGCGCTACTGCATTAAACTGTATTGATACTAAAAAAATAATATTACTGCATATTTAAGGTTGGTGTTCATAGTTTGTTTGGTTATGCTCTTTTAAATAAAGCTGTTATCACTAATTAAGACGTATTAAGTGATAAAATTAAAACCAAGGATGCTCTCAAAAAATACCTTAAATTAAGTATATTTTTTTTTCAGTTTTAAGTAAAGTATTACATCACATAGGAAAAAAATCTTCTAAAAACCTTTAGTTATATTAAATAACACATCTCATTGTTAGCCTATAATTTTCAGAAAAACTTTATTAATGCTTAATCTATCTTAGGGCTAATATGTAATGTTTTTCAACACATAAATTGAACTTACTTAGACTTCAAAAACACCTATAAATTGAGTACCTTTGCAGTCTTAAATTATGGCATACCAAGACGATACAATAGAGGTATTTGGCGCACGCGTTCATAACCTAAAAAATATAGATGTTACAATTCCACGAGAGCAACTTGTGGTTATAACTGGATTATCTGGCTCAGGTAAATCTTCCTTAGCTTTTGATACCATATACGCAGAAGGACAACGGCGATATATAGAAACGTTTTCGGCATATGCCAGACAGTTTTTAGGAAGTTTAGAACGTCCTGATGTTGATAAGATAGATGGCCTTTCTCCAGTTATTGCAATAGAGCAAAAAACTACAAGTAAAAGTCCGCGTAGTACTGTAGGAACTATAACAGAAATTTACGATTTTTTACGTTTATTATTTGCTCGTGCTAGTGATGCTTATAGCTACAACACTGGAGAGAAAATGGTAAGCTATAGTGATGAGCAAATTAAAGAGCTTATCACAGAAGACTTTAAAAACCAGCGCATTAATATTTTAGCGCCAGTTGTACGTTCTAGAAAAGGACATTACAGAGAACTTTTTGAAAGTATCGCAAAGCAAGGTTTTGTTAAAGTTCGAGTAGATGGAGAAATTCGTGATATTGTAAAAGGTATGAAAATAGACCGTTACAAAACTCACGATATAGAGATTGTAATAGACCGATTACAAGTTTCTGAAAAAGAAGATATTCAAAAAAGACTTGCAGAGAGTATACATACCGCTATGTATCATGGTGATGATGTTCTCATGGTAATTAAGCACAACGAAAATGAAGCGCGCTATTTTAGTAGAACATTAATGTGTCCTACCACTGGTATATCTTATCCAAACCCAGAACCTAACAATTTCAGCTTTAACTCACCAAAAGGTGCTTGTCCTAAATGTAATGGTATTGGAACGCTGTATGAGGTTAATGAAAATAAGGTAATTCCAGACAGAAGTAAATCAATTAGTGGTGGCGGATTGGCTCCACACGGAAACAAAAAGAAAAACTGGATATTTAAACAACTTGAAAATATAGCAGAACGTTTTGATTTTAAACTAACTGACCCTATTTCTAAAATACCAAAAGATGCTTTAAATATTATTCTTTATGGTGGTAAAGATAGTTTTGAGGTAGAAAGCAAATCCTTAGGTGTTACCCGTAAATATAAAATAGATTTTGAAGGTGTTGCTACTTTTATAGAAAACACATACAACAATAATGAAACAACATCATTAAAACGTTGGGCTAAAGAATATATGGATAAGGTAACCTGTCCTACCTGCGAAGGTTCAAGGTTGCGTAAAGAATCTCTATATTTTAAAGTTAACGCCTTAAATATAGCCGAGTTGGCTAATAAAGATATAAATGAGCTTGCAGCTTGGTTTGATGATTTACCAAATCATCTTTCTGATAAACAGGAACAGATAGCTTCAGAAATTGTAAAGGAAATAAGAACACGCCTTCAGTTTTTAGTAGATGTTGGTCTTACTTACCTTTCTTTAAATCGTGGTAGCAAATCTTTATCTGGTGGTGAAGCTCAACGTATACGTTTGGCAACACAAATAGGATCGCAATTGGTAGGTGTCTTATACATTCTAGATGAACCAAGTATAGGATTACACCAACGTGACAATGAAAAGCTAATAAATTCTCTTGAAGCCTTACGTGATGTTGGGAATAGTGTTATTGTAGTAGAACACGATAAGGATATGATTGAGCGCGCAGATCACGTGATTGATATTGGTCCTCGTGCGGGAAAACATGGCGGACAAATAATTAGCCAAGGTACACCAGAACAATTACTAAAGGAAGATACACTTACAGCAAATTATATGTCTGGTAAGATGGAAATTGCAGTTCCAGAAAAGAGACGTGAAGGCAATGGTAAATTTATCGAGCTTAAGGGTTGTACAGGAAATAATTTAAAGAACGTATCAATTAAACTACCGTTAGGACAAATGATTGCCGTAACGGGAGTTTCAGGTAGTGGTAAGAGTACATTAATTAATGAGACGCTCTACCCTATTATGAATGCCCATTATTTTAATGGTGTAAAAAAACCAATGCCTTATAAAAGCATAAAAGGTTTAGATGAATGTGATAAGGTTATCGATATAAACCAAAGCCCTATTGGCCGCACACCACGAAGCAATCCTGCAACATATACTGGTGTATTTTCTGAGATACGTAGCATCTTTTCTAAAACTACAGAAGCAGAAATTAGAGGTTATAAACCTGGACGTTTTAGTTTTAATGTAAAAGGTGGCCGTTGTGAAACTTGTGGCGGTGGCGGTTTACGAGTTATTGAAATGAACTTTTTACCAGATGTTTATGTAGAATGTGAAACCTGCCAAGGCAAACGTTTTAATAGAGAAACGCTTGAAATACGCTGGAAAGGTAAAAGTATTGCCGATGTTTTAGAAATGACAATTAATGAAGCTACCGAGTTTTTTGAGAATATTCCTAAAATACACCGAAAACTTAAAACAATACAAGATGTAGGTTTGGGTTACATTACTTTAGGACAACAAAGTACTACACTGTCTGGTGGAGAAGCCCAACGTATTAAATTGGCAACAGAATTATCTAAAAGAGATACAGGAAATACCTTTTATATATTAGATGAGCCTACAACTGGACTTCATTTTGAAGACATTCGTGTTTTAATGGAAGTTTTAAATAGATTAACTAATAAAGGAAACACCGTACTCATAATAGAACATAATATGGATGTTATTAAGATGGCAGACTATATTATAGATATTGGTTACGAAGGTGGAAAAGGTGGCGGAAAAGTAGTTGCTAAAGGTACACCAGAACAAGTAGCTAAAGACAAGAAAAGCTATACAGCAAAGTTCTTAAGACAAGAATTAGCATAGTTTTAAAAAAATGTATGTCTTCAGAAATTTATCTCTAAATTATTTCTCGACACACTTAATTAGCAATGCTTTTATAAAACTGAAAATCACTCGAAATGACATTAAATATTTTATAGTTTCATATAAAAAAAAGTAGTCTTTTCGAGTGATTTTAAAGGATGTAAATTTATATGGGTAGCAGTTGTTACTCCTTAAAATTACCGTTAAACACAAACTCAGTTTGTGATTTTCGTTCACGTGTTGTTTTAAGCTCTGTTTCTTTTAAATCTTCACCTAAATCATCAGGATTACCACCTTGGTATCCTATTGCTATTCCGGTTGCAACGTGATAATTATCTGGAAAATTAAATTCTTTTTTAGCGCCATCAAAATCTATTCCTGCCATTTGGTGAACAGCCATATTCATAGATGTAGCTTGTAAACTCATTGCCATAGAAAATGCTCCTAGATCATGTAGTGCGTGAAAATTTTCTTTCTCACCATTAGGCATATCTTTCTTAAAAGCTCCTAATGCCAAAACCGGTGCATGTTTTGCCCAACCTTGGTTAAACTCCACCAAACAGTTGTAAATCCTATCATACATTGGAGTACCTTTTATACCATAAATAATAACCCAAGGCTGAAAATTATTTGAACTTGGTGCCCAACGACCAGCTTCAAACAATCGTTTAACGTCTTCTTCTTTAGGTATCTCTTCAGAAAAAACTCTGGGACTCCAGCGCTCTTTTATTAAATCTATTATCTCGTAATCTGTAGGTGTTGTTTTATTTGGTATCATAGTTTTTCTTTTTAAAATACAATCATTTTACTAAAATGAAAACCTTAAAATACACTTTAAAGTTTTTTTAGGCTTTGATTAATCTTTTAGCTTTCGCTCTATAGCTTGTATTGCATCTTCAACCGTTTGCATTTGTTCAATATCATCATTAGAGATTTCAATATTAAACTCATCTTCAATGTCTAAAACAATATCAACTAAATGGGCTGAATTTATATTAAGCTCATTCATTAAATGACTGTCTTTAGTTATATCATTAACCTCAACATCTTCAGGAAGATAAACGGTTATTATAGATTTTAGCTTTTCGTAAATAGTATTCATAAATTAGGGTTCAAATTTTGAAAAAATAACCACGGCATTTACATCTCCAAAACCAAAACTGGCTTTGGCAATATGTTGTAAAGGTGTCTTTTTAGTAGTTTGTAATATAGCTTCTTTTGGAATTAGCTTTTGAATATCTGGATGTACATCTGATGCATTTACATTTCCAAAGAGCGTTTGATGCTTTATTTGTAGTACAGTTGCTACACACTCCATACTTCCCGAAGAAGCCAAACCGTGACCAATAAGTCCTTTTAATGAATTTATTGGTGGGAAGTTAGCAGCTTCTATTTTTAGAGTTCGTTTCCAGTTATACAGCTCTTCAGAATCTTTTTTAGTAGCTGTTAAATGTCCATTTATAGCGCTTAATGCATCATGTTGAACACGTGATTCTTTTAAGGCCTTAGAGATACAACGTCTTACTGCTTGACCATTAGGTGCTGTCATACTTCCTCCAGCAAGCTGACCTCCAGAATTAAGATGACCACCAGAAATTTCAGCATATATTTTAGCTCCGCGCTTTTCTGCGCTTTCTAAAGATTCAATGACCAATGCGCCAGCACCACTACCAGGTACAAATCCAGAAGCTGTTGCACTCATTGGTCTTGAGGCTTCTGTTGGTTTATCATTATAGTCGTGCGGTAAAATACGCATAGCATCAAAACCACCCCAAACATATGGTCCGGAATCACTACAACTACCTACTAAAATACGTTTGGCTTGTCCAAATTTAATACGGTCATATGCCATAAGCACAGCTTCTGTACCTGTAGAACATGCCAATGAGTTTGTAGTAACTTGATTTCCACAACCCAATTTGCTGTTTAAATAGGTGCTTATACCACTAGCCATAGTTTGTAAAACAGAAGTGCTACCAAGGCGTCTTGTGTTACCTGCATCTATTTTATGGATGGCTTCTCTAAACTTATCTACGCCTAATATGCCTGTCCCGAATATAATTCCGGTATCATAATCTGGCGTATCGTTATATAGTAAATCTGCATCTTCCCAAGCTTCTAATCCAGCTAAAACGCCATAAACAATTCCTGTTGAGTTTAAACCGCGTTGTTCTAATTTTGTAAACCTAGCATTTATATGTTCTTGTGTAACTTGCGGTTGTGCAGCTATTTGGCAGGTAAAGTTTAATTCTCTTAATTGAGGTATAAACCTGATACCACTAACACCTAATTTGGTGTTTTTCCAAAACTCTGGAATACCGATACCATTTGGAGCACAAATTCCCAAACCGGTAACCACAACACGTTTAGTTTTTTTTGACATCTTAATCTTGTATGAGCATTCCGCTTAATTCGCCTTTACAAACCACCTCATCGTTTTCGTTAAGCATTTTAACTTTACACTTTAACTTATTAAACCTAAAATATATTTTTTCAGAAATAACTGTTACAGTTTCTTTTGGTTTTACTGTTTTCAAAAACTCAACATGAGATTCTGAAAATGCTACCAAAACATCTTTTTGCTTAACATCCTTTAATAAGTAAATCCCTAATGACACCAGTCCTATCTGTGCCATACATTCTGTTAAGATAACGCCTGGTGTAATAGGTAATTCTTTAAAGTGACCTTCATAAAAGTATTCGTCTTCTTTAAAAGTGTAAGCACCTTCAATACCATTATCATCTACCTTGAAAATTTCATCGACAAATAAAAAGGGTTTTGTGTAGGGTAACTTCTCTAATATGTATGTTTTTAATGTACTCATCTTAAATGTTCACCGCCATCTACTTTAATTATATTTCCTGTAATCCAATTGGCTTCATCTTTACTAAGAAGATATACGGCGTTTGCTACATCTTCTGGTTTAGTAAGCCTATTGTTAGGGTTACGTTGTAGTGCTANACTTTTTAATTTATCTGATCCTGGAATCATACGTANTGAGGTAGTATCTGTAACACCAGCTTGAATTGCATTTGCAGTAATTTGATAAGGTGCAAACTCTACAGCCATTTGTTTTATTATACTTTCTAGCACAACCTTAGCAGCAGAGACTGCACCGTAATTAGGAATTACTTTAGTATTACCTTCACTTGTAAAAGCAAGGATTTTTGCGTGATCTGAAAATAGATTGGCATTCAACATNGCCTGGCTCCAATCTAACAGNCTCGTACCCATAGCATTTATAGTAAGCTGATAATCTTTACTCGACAGNGTTTTCTCTGAGTTTACTAATGGGTTTAAATTGCCTTTAGCAATACTATGAAGCATAAGCTTGACACTGTGTTTTGGTAGTGTTTCAACTAAATGTTGAATACAGTCTTCACGTTTTTCGGGATTTAAGGCATCTGTAGCAAATTCAATAACGGTTACATTTGTTGTGTTTATAAATTCCTGAAATTGAACAAGGTCTGCTTTTCGAGTTCTGTGTACTACTATAATATTAAAACCTTCAGCAGCTAATTTTTTTACTGATGCAAAACCTAAACCTGTTGTGCCTCCTAAAAAGAGTGCAAATTGATTGTTTACCATTCTAATAAAATTCGTTGTGCTGTAAAACCTGGACCAAAACTTAACATTAAGCCTTGTTCTCCTTTGGNAATCTCNTTATTCATAAAACGCTCTAANACAAANAGTACTGTTGCACTACTCATGTTTCCGTAACGCCTTAATGTTTCTCGTGTATCGTCTATATTCTTTCCTAAATTCCCAAATAATTCTTCAACTGTTTGTACTATTTTCTTTCCACCAGGATGAAACACCAAATGGTCTACATGTTCAATAGAGGTGTTATTTTCTTTTAGAAATGGATGAACTATGTTAGGAAAATGCGCTGCTATAGTTTCCGGTACTTTGGGGTCTAAAATCATTTTGAGTCCNCCATTTGTAAGATCAAAACCCATCATATTTGTTTCATCATAAAAATGATACATCTTCTCTCCTACTATTCTTGGTCCTATGTGATTGTNTTCTGAAGATAATAATACACATGCNGCACCATCTCCAAAAATAGCAGCACTAACCATATTGGCCATCGAATAATCGTCTAATTGAAATGTAGATGTAGGACTCTCTACAGCTATTACCGCAGCACGTTTATTAGGTTGAGACTCCAAAAATTTCTTGGCGTAAATCATACCAGAAATTCCTGCAACACAGCCCATTTCNGTAACTGGTAATCTTACAATATCTTGTTTTAGCTTTAAGTCGTTTATAAGNTAAGCATCTAAGCTTGGTATCATAATGCCGGTACAACTTACCGTTATTATAAAATCTAAGCTTTGTGCATTCCATTTTGCTTTATCTAAAGCTTTTACCAATGCCTGTTTCCCTAACTTCTTTACTTCGCGTTGGTAAATATTATTTTTATCCTCGAAAGTGGTTTGNGTAAAAACATCTTCAGGATTCATTATTGAGTAACGCTTATCGACAGCAGCACCTTCAAAAANCTTAACTACTTTTCTTTTAAATCTAGAATCTTGGTCGTGTAACCAAACATTAACCAAAGGTATTATNTCTTTAGTTTCTCTATAAAATTCAGGTAGTTGTGTAGCTACAGAAGCTATATGTACACTCATATTGTTTTGTTTGGTTTGATGACCCATAAATACCTGAAAGCCCATTTCCATTGT
The DNA here is from genome assembly GCF_002716225.1 of Croceibacter sp. NCBI lineage: Bacteria > Pseudomonadati > Bacteroidota > Flavobacteriia > Flavobacteriales > Flavobacteriaceae > Croceibacter > Croceibacter sp. Next base: position 118,253 of record NZ_PAZX01000011.1, read on the forward strand.
ATGGANGAAGACGCTTTTAANGTATTTGAAATATGCTGAAGGTCTTGTTTTATAAAACCACGCTTAATTGATATTAAACCATCTATCCTTGCCAGTTGCGTCTTTAGAAATATACGGCTAAAAACATGAAATAATAGATACGCTAGCCTACTTCTTTGTAAATCATTNATAATAATTGCTTTGGTTGTAATTGATACAAATGCTGCTATAAATCGATTGATATCAGCTGTTGTAAAATGATGTAATGTAAGTGTGCACAGTAAGATATCTGTCTCTATGTCTTTAGGTTTGGCTTGAAAAATATTAAGATTCATATAACGAATTTCAGGGAAATCTTCAGAAAAGTCTTCTGCGATATCTAAACTATTTGTGTTCATATCTATACCAACTAAGCTAACATTGTATTTTTTCTTTCTACAATATGTAGCAACCTCGCGCAACATTGCGCCAGAGCCACAGCCAATATCTGTTATCTTATAATGTGCTTTTGGATTTTTATTTATAACGTTTTCGATTGCATTTATGGTAATATTATTTCCTCCAAGTAATTTATTAACCCGACTTATATCTTTTAAAGCTAATTTNAGAATGCGCTTGTCTAGATNTAAATTATCCATANGCTCTTCTTGGTTAGAGCGTTTTTTAAATGNCATCATAAGCTTAAAGGTTTACCATGAGTTGTTTTTATAATTTTTTGTAACAACCAAGGCATTCTTGCAATNGTANTGCTCGCTATTTTAGATAAGGAGTTATTTAATAAAATGTGTTGAAGAACGCTTCCGAATGCTAAGCGTTTTGAAAATGTNTTTTTCCAAGTTTTAATGTAGTGTTCTTCTATGTCTCTTCTTTCCCAAGTAGTAATGTCTCCTTTTAGGAGTGTTTCTGAAACTAGTTTAGCAGAATGTATTGCCATAGCCATACCGTTACCACATAATGGATGTATTAAGCCTGCACTATCACCTACCATTAATATATGTTCTTGTACAATAGATTTTTTCTGAAATGAAACCTGAGCTATTGTTAATGGTGCTTCAAANCTCATTNTAGAGGTGTTAAAGAATTGAGCCATATTAGGATTTTCAGAGATTATAGAAGCATTAAANTTTGCAATACCTTTTACAGTCTTAAAACTTTTATANGTTGTAAGGTAACAACAATTAANAGCATTATCCTCAACCATACTNAANCCACAATAACCTCCTTTAAAATTATGTAATTGCACACAATTTTCATTAAATCCGGTGGTNTTATAGTGCGCTTTAACAGCAAGCCATTTTGATTTCTTTTCAATAAATTTTCTCTGAAGGATTTTATCTAATGTAGAGCGTTTTCCAAAAGCTCCTATTACATATTTAAAGATCATTTCATGNNGAGTAAGCGTAGATACTTTAAATACATCGCTTTCAAAATTTACTGAAACAACAGTATCTGTTATAACAGTAACACCTAAATCCAGCGCTCTTTTATACAGAATAAAATCTAACGNATACCTACTAATTCCAAAACCACCAAGAGGTAAATTAACTTGNACGTGTTTACCCTTATGAGTGGACCATTGTAATACATTTATATTCTTAATTGNAACATCTTTAAATGTAACACCTAATTGTGCTAAATAAGGNTTCACCTCATTGCTAACATACTCACCACAAACTTTATGATNAGGATAAGATTCTTTTTCAATAAGCGTGACATCTTTACCTTTTAAGGCTAAATGTATTGCTGCAGTAAGTCCAGAAAGACCACCACCNANTATTCCTATTTTTTNATTTATCACTTAGTGAAGATACGAGTTTGCATAAAAAAACCCGATGCTTGACATCGGGTTTATAATAATTTAAGAAGTGTTTACTAGTTTCCGTCTTGTGCTTCTTTTTCAGCTTCATCTACCATTTGTTCATTTGGTAAGATAGCTAATTGTACACGACGGTTTTTTGCACGTCCTTCTGCAGTGTCATTAGTATAAGCAGGTTTAGTTTCACCAAACCATTTGGTTGTAAATCGTCCAGAAGATAACCCTTTACTCGTAAAGTAATTTGTTACAGAGTTAGCTCTATCTCTTGAAAGAGACATNTTNTACTCGGCAGAACCTGTACTATCNGTATGCCCTACNACTAATACATCTGTGTTAGGNTACTCTACAAGTACATTAGNTAATTTATCTAAGGTTTCTTGAGATTTAGCATTAATATTTGACTTATTTGTGTCAAAATAAACACCACTATTCTCATCGAANGTTACAACAATACCATCATCAATACGCTCAACTTGAGCTCCTGGAATTTCCTGCTCTATTTTCTGAGCTTGCTTATCCATTTTATTACCAATGATTACACCAGTTGCACCACCTACAACACCACCAATTACTGCTCCAAGTTCAGAGTTGTTTCCGTCTCCTACATTGTTACCAATAATAGCACCTANTATTGCACCACCAGTAGCNCCAATTACACCACCNTTTTGTTTGTTATTTGCATTCTTAGTAGCCTCACAACCTACAAATAATATTGAGGCAACAGCTACTGCTAAAATTGTTTTTATTGAAATCTTCATCGTTAGTTTTTATTTTTTGTTGAAATTCATTCTAATAGTAAATGGTTTTCCATCTAAAGAAACNGTTTGTTCCCAAGTCATTGCAGTNTCTGTAAGACTTACAAGGTTTACTCTAAATCCTGTATTACCAGTTTCAGATTTCCCTTTNTCGTTTACAGGTTTCAATAAGAAATCATAATTTCCTGTAGTTTCATTTACTTCTTGTATTGTCCATATAAAATTGCGTTCTCCAGAAGGACAACCTGTATTTGTAATGGTATACGTTCCTTCATTATTATTAGCAACAAAGAACCAGTCACTGTTTTCAAAACACGCTTTTGANGTGTCATTAAAGAGTGTAACTGCAAAGTCTCCAGATGCTCCAGGATATGNAATAGTATTTAANGTCCAAGCACCTTTAAAGGTTGACTTAGCTTCTTTTACNACTTTACTTGTACCACAGCTAGCTAAAACAGTAACTGCAAAACAAAACATTATTAATTTTTTCATTGTATTTTTTTTTATTGGTTAGTCTNTTATTTTCTGAATAATCTACCTACTAATGATAATAGGAATAGAACTATGAAAATAAAGAATAGGATTTTTGCTATACCTTCTGCACCTTCAGANATTCCTCCAAAGCCAAAGATTCCAGCAACAATTGCTATAATTATAAATATAACTGTCCAGCGTAACATAATTTTTAGTTTTAAATGATTAGTTACACTAAAGGTACGAGAGTTTTGTTTTGTCTAAGTGTTTCTTAGGAATGTTTAACAATAAAGTATTAAATAATGTTAAGCTTTAATAAGCTAACACCTCTAACAACTCGTTAAAGAACCTGTTTTTAGGCAAGTAATTGTTTTCTAGATTCTTAGCAAAAGGTATTGGTGTTTCTAAACTCGCAACACGTTTTACTGGTGCATCTAAGTATTTAAAGCAATCTTCCATTATACAAGCCGATAAATCTGAAGCTATACCTCCAAATTTAGAATCNTCNTGAAGTATTATAACACGACTCGTCTTTTTAACCGATGCATAAACTGTATCATAATCTAANGGTTGTAAGCTTCTTAAATCAATAAGATCTGCAGAAATATTAGAATGCTCTTCTAAAACTTCTAAAGCCCAATGAACACCTGCACCATAGGTTATAATAGTAATGTCTTCACCTTCTTTTAAAAGNGACGCTTTACCAAAAGGAATTGTAAANTAATCTGTAGGNACCTCTTGTCTAATACTTCTATACAATGCCTTATGCTCAAAAAACAATACAGGATTTGGATCTTCAATAGCTGTAGCGAGTAATCCTTTAGCATCATAAGGAAACGCTGGATATACTACTTTTAAGCCAGGTGTTTTAGTAAACCAAGCTTCATTGGTTTGACTATGAAATGGACCAGCACCAACGCCACCACCACAAGGCATACGTATAACAACATCTGCATGTTGGTTCCAACGGTAATGAGATTTTGCTAGATAGTTTACTATAGGATTAAANCCAGATGTTGCAAAATCTCCAAATTGCATTTCCATTACTGCTTTCATACCATTTATTGATAATCCCATTGCAGCAGATACTATNGCAGACTCACAAATTGGTGTGTTGCGAACACGGTCTTTGCCAAATTGTTCAATAAANCCTTCAGTTATTTTAAANACGCCNCCATAATCTGCCACATCTTGCCCCATAATCACAAGATCATCATATCGCTCCATAGACTGTCGTAAGCCTTGAGAAATTGCATCTATAAGTCGTAATTCTTCTGTAGTTTCATTAGGTTTTGTAACCTCAAGTGTAAAAGGTTTATAAACATCATTTAACTCATCATCTTCAGAAGACGATATTACATCTTCTTCAAAAGCTTTTTGTAAATGTGCTTCAATTTCTGCTTTTATAAGCACATGTTTGTGCTCATCTTGCTCTTCAGTTAAAATACCTTCAGCTATTAAAAAATCTTTATAATTTGAGATAGGATCTTTTAGCTCCCAAGCTTCCATTAAATCTTCAGGAACATATTTAGTACCACTTGCTTCTTCGTGTCCTCGTCTTCTAAAGGTTAAAAATTCAACTAAAACAGGACGTGGATTCTCACGCATACTTTCTGCAAGCGCTGAAACTTTTTGATAAACCTCCAAGATATTATTACCATCTATAATATGACTTTCCATNCCATATCCTAAACCTCTGTCTGCTAAATTTTCACATCGGTATTGCTCTGTTGTAGGAGTAGATAATCCGTAACCATTGTTTTCTATGCAAAATAAGACTGGTAAATCCCAAACNGANGCTACATTAAGTGCTTCATGAAAATCACCTTCACTAGTACCACCTTCTCCTGTAAAAACAGCTGTAATATTCTTTTCGTTTTTTAATTTATGTGCTAATGCAATGCCATCTGCTACTCCAAGTTGCGGACCTAAATGCGAAATCATTCCCACAATATTAAATTCTTGAGTACCAAAATGGAAACTACGATCTCTTCCTTTAGTAAATCCACTNGCTTTACCTTGCCATTGNGTAAATAAGCGGTATAACGGAATATCTCTATTTACAAAAACNCCTAAGTTTCTGTGCATAGGCAAAANATATTCTTCTTTTTGTAACGCTAAGGTTACGCCTGCAGAAATAGCTTCTTGGCCAATACCACTAAACCATTTNGATATTTTACCTTGTCTTAATAAAATAAGCATCTTCTCCTCTATTAACCTTGGCTTTAGCATAGCCAAGTAAAGTTTTANGAGTTCCTCATTNCTTAGGTTNTCTTTTGAGTATTTAAATATAGGTGCTGTTTCGGTTGGGTTTGCCATGATATTTATATTGTATACCAAATGTAGAAAAAATGGCATTGTGAAGGTAATTTGAACAAAACTTTATAAGTAAGTTATTCACTATACATTTTATTATATTTGTAGGACTTACAATTATTTTACTATGAACAATATCCCAAGTGTAGATTTAGCCGATTTCTTATCGGATGATCCAGATAGAAAACAAAAATTTGTTAATGAAATAGGTTCTGCTTACGAAGAAATTGGTTTCGTATCACTAAAAAATCANTTTCTAGAAGATGATTTGGTAGATAACCTTTATAAAGAAGTAAAATCTTTCTTTGCTCTACCTACAGAGGTTAAAGAAAGTTATGAAATAGATGGCCTTGGTGGTCAACGTGGTTATATTTCTTTTGGAAAAGAACATGCCAAAGGACGTAAAAAAGGTGATTTAAAAGAATTTTGGCATTTTGGACAAGAAGCAGATGAGGATGCAAACCTTATAGAAGATTATCCTGAAAACGTACAGGTAAAGGAGTTAGATAATTTTAACTCCACTGGTATGCAAGCTTANAAGATGTTAGAGAANACAGGTATTTATGTACTACGTGCATTAGCATTGTACATAGGTTTAGAAGAAACATATTTTGANCATTGGGCTCGTAACGGAAACTCAATCTTAAGACCTATNCATTATCCTCCAATTACANAAGAGCCAGATGGTGCTGTACGTGCTGGTGCTCATGGAGATATNAANTTAATCACTCTACTAATGGGTGCTTCAACAGGTGGTTTACAAGTACTTCGAAAAGATGGAAAGTGGATAGATGCTATTCCTGAAGAAGATGAACTTGTAATTAATGTAGGTGATATGTTAGAAAGACATACCAACAATAAGTTAAGATCTACTATACACCGCGTAATTAATCCACCTAAAGAAGAATGGGGAAATCCTCGTTATTCAATTCCATTCTTTATGCATCCGCGTAGTGAAATGAAGTTAGATTGTTTAGATGAATGTGTTTCTCCAGAAAACCCTAAGCAATATGAAGATATTACAGCTGGCGAATTTTTACACCAACGTCTAGTAGAAATAGGACTTATTAAAAAGTAATATGGACTTAAAAGATCAATTAAAAAACTTATTTCCAGAGCACGAATCTACTGAAGCTGAAGATACAACTAATGATAATGAGGGTTTGTGGATACAGGACGCACCATTACTTTGTAAGTATGAAAAGCGCCGTGGCAAACCTATTACTATAATAGATGGTTATACTGGAGCTCAAGAAGANTTTAAGCAACTTGCCAAAGATTTAAAAAAGAGTCTTGGTGTTGGTGGTAGTTTTAAAGACGATCAAATTATTATACAAGGAGATTACCGTATTGAAATAATGGATATGCTAAAAGACAAAGGTTTTTTAGTAAAACGTGTAGGTGGTTAAACCTTATTTATTAGTATCATAAAGAGTAGCTGTTTTAGATTATACTAAAGGCTACTCTTCTTAGTTTATAACAAAATATGCAAATTCCAGAATCTGAACTTATATTAAATGCAGATGGTAGTATTTATCACTTAAATATCCTACCAGANCAATTNGCNCAAACTGTTATNACAGTAGGCGATCCAGATCGTGTAGAAGATATTACCAAACACTTTGACAGNGTTGATGTTAAAGTAAGAAAACGTGAATTTCACACGCAAACTGGCAAGTGTAATGGCAAGTCTATTACAGTAATATCAACAGGAATTGGTACAGATAATATAGATATTGTTTTTAATGAATTAGATGCCTTAGCTAATATAGATCTTAATACGAGAGAAATTAAAGCTGAAAAAACAGCCTTNGATATTATTCGCGTAGGTACATCTGGAGCAATACAAGAAGATATTCCTATCGATTCGTTTTTAGTTTCAGAACTGGGAATAGGGTTTGATACTTTATTGCATTATTATGACAGTAAACATTTACAACNCTTAAACCTATCAAAATCTTTAACACANCAATTAGAATTATCTGAGGAGAAATCTCATCCCTATATCGTTTCAGCAGATCCTGAATTNCTTAAAACTTTAGATTCTACAAAACTTATAAAAGGTATTACTGCAACAAACGTTGGCTTTTATGCACCACAAGGTCGTGTATTACGAGCTGGTTTAAGTGATGTTAACTTTATGCAAAAGTTGAAAAATGCACGATTAGATGCACGCAAAATTACTAACTTGGAAATGGAGACTGCCGGAATTTACGGTATGGCTTCCTTACTAGGTCATCGTGCAGTCTCTTTAAACGCTATTCTGGCAAATCGTGCAAATGGTGAGTTTAGTAANTCACCTAAAGACACTGTAGANAACCTTATTTTATACACCTTAGAAAAACTTACACACTAAATGGCTATTGAAAAAGAGTTAATGCTCAAAGAAAATATTAAGCACAGAGATGTAAACTGGCTTAGTTTTAATGAGCGTGTGTTGCAAGAAGCAGAAGACCAAAGTACGCCATTATATGAGCGTTTAAAGTTNCTTGCCATCTTCTCCTCTAATCTCGATGAACATTTTAGAGTAAGNGTTTCGCAACTTAGGCAAATTAAACGCATAGATAAAAGCTTGAGAAAGCGTTTGGCGTTTAGACCTAAGAAGGAAGTAAAAGAAATATTAAAAGGTGTAAAAAGTCATCAAGAACGCTTCGGAACAGTCTTTTTCGATGAAATTATTCCACAATTAAAAGAGCATAATATTCACCTTATAAATTCTGGTGAATTTTCTGAACCACAATGCAAAGAAGCTTCAGATTATTTTGCAACCAAAATAGCACCAGAACTAAATCCTAAAATTGTCGATTTCAAGACTGATAAAGATGTTTTTCTTCAGAATAACACCATCTATTTTGTTGTCGCATTTGAAAATGAAAAGCAATGCGGACTCTTAAATATTCCTGTTGAAGCTTGTGGGCGTTTTTATACATTTAAGAATAAGGANTCAAAAGATTANTNTATNACNTTTATTGATGATATAGTAAGATCNAANGTANCTCAGATCTTTCCTAATAAAACAGTAAAAGGAATTTATGAGGTTAAAATGTCTAGAGATGCAGAGCTATATTTAGATGATGAATANGAAGGCATCTTAGCAGAAAAAATTTATAACTCGTTAGAGCAACGTACAGAAGGACAACCNACACGTTTNTTGTACGATGCAAAAATGCCTAAAGAATTAAGGAAAGCAATTCGTAAATATTTAGGNCTAGGTAAAATAGATATGATGCCTGGNGGCACCTATCACAATTTTAGTGACTTTTTTGGGTTTCCAGATCCTACAGACAATACAGATCTTCATTACAAACCACTACAACCACTAAAACATAAGTATTTAGAGCCATCTACAGATTATTTTAAAACAATAAAGGAGAAAGACCAATTACTACATTTTCCTTTTATGTCTTTTAGCTACGTGGAGCGTTTCATAGAGCAAGCTGCAGAAGACGAAAATGTTACAGCAATAAAAATATCACTTTATCGTGTTGCAGACGAGTCACGCCTTACAACCGCACTTTTAAAAGCATTAGATAATGGCAAAGCTGTCACCGTATTTATTGAAGCCAAAGCGCGGTTCGATGAGAAGAATAATATAGTTTGGGGTCGCAAGTTTGAAGATAAAGGAGCTAAAGTTATTTATAGCTATCCGCGTATTAAAGTACATTCTAAAATATTGATGGTTGAGCGTTTAGAGAACAGCAAAAACAAACGCTACGCCTATATTGGTACAGGAAACTTTAATAGTAAAACCTCAAAAATATATTGTGACCATGCCATCTTTACGGCTCATAAAAAAATCACCAAAGAGCTTACCAGAGTTTTTGATGTCTTAGAAGGCGATTTAATAATTCCTAGAAACAAACACTTGCTTATTTCTCCATTTACCACAAGACGTGTATTTGAAAAGCTAATAAGACAAGAAATGGATCTAGCACAAGAAGGCAAACCAGCATCTATTACAGCAAAAATGAATAGTCTGGAAGATCCTGCAATGATAGATCTTCTTTATAAAGCAAGCGATGCTGGTGTTATTATAAGGCTATTGGTACGTGGCTTTTCTTGTCTAATACCTGGTAAAAAAGGCTTAAGTGAGAATATTTACATGACCAGTATTATAGATAGATTCTTAGAACACGGTCGTATTTATAAGTTTGGTAATAATGGAGAAGAATTACTGTATTTTGGAAGTGCAGACTGGATGACAAGAAACCTTGACAGACGAATTGAAGTTCTTACACCATTATACGATGAAGATTTAGCACAAGAATTAAATGACATTCTTAACATTCAGCTTTCAGACAATGTGAAAGCAAGAATACAAGATGCACAAGAAAGTAATACCTTTGTAAAACCTAAAGTTGGTGAGTCGCTAGTGCGATCTCAATACGCTATTTACAATTACCTTAAAGAGAAACATAGTAATGACTAAGTTACGAATTGGAGGTGTTCCAGAACACTTTAACCTACCTTGGCACCTTTGCCTAGATAATGACGAATTTTCTGAAGTTGGTCTAGATATCACGTGGAGAGATTTTTACGGCGGCACAGGACAAATGAGTAAGGCTTTAAGGGATAATGAGATTGATGTTGCCATTATGCTTACAGAAGGTATAGTAAAAGATATTATAGATGGCAATCCTAGTAAAATAATTCAAAAGTATATTGCATCACCTCTTATTTGGGGAATTCACGTTGCTCAAGACTCTAAGTATACTACCATTGCAGACCTAAAAGACACAACTTGTGCTATTAGTCGTTTTGGTTCTGGGTCTCACCTTTTAGCGTATGTAAATGCCCAAAATATGGATTGGGATACAAGTGAGTTAAAATTTGAAGTTGTAAAAAATTTAGACGGTGCTTTAGAGGCGTTACCAGAAGATAAGGCTCAGTATTTTATGTGGGAACACTTTACCACTAAACCCTATGTAGATAATGGTACGTTTAGACGTGTTGGAGATTGTCCTACACCTTGGCCTTGCTTTGTTATTGTAGCCAGAGATGAGGTTATAAAAAATAACACCAAAGATTTAGAAGCATTGTTAGATGTTATAAACAGAACATCTAAAGAGTTTAAGAGTATACCTATGATATCTAAGACACTCTCTAATGCCTATGAGCAAGATGAGAAAGATATTAAAGAATGGTTGGGATTAACCCGTTGGAGCCAAGAACAATTATCTGAAACAACTATTACTAATGTACAAGATAAGTTGCTTGAGCTAGAGCTTATTTCAGAAAAGATAGACTATAATTCAATTTGCCATACATTTAAATAACGTTAAGATTATTTAAAGATAACCTGCTTATTATCACTCCTTAAAGCATTTCAGCTTAAATTAACTTCTTTTATCGAAAAGAGAAATTTAGTGCCGTTATTAACGCAACTCTTTTACTTTATTTACATCTAATATTAAAGTAGTCCCCAAAAACAACACATACAAAAACTGTATTCATGACAACATTTTTATGCATTTTAGGAGGACTCATCTTATTAAATTTTCTTCTTATTAAGTTTAGCTGTAACGACTGCGAAAAAGAAAAAAAAGTATCTAATAATCACCAACTGGCAGCAGATAAGTAATTACCAAACTATGGGCTCTTGCCCTGTTTCTATTAAGTAAGCATTTGCTTGTGAGAAATGTTTGTTACCAAACCAATATCCTCTATTTGCACTTAATGGTGAAGGATGACCGCTTGTAAGCACACAATGTTTTTCTTCATTAATCTTTTTGCCTTTCTTTTTTGCAAATCCACCCCAAAGTAAAAACACTACATTTTTTTTAGAATCTGAGATTGTCTGTATAACAGCATCTGTAAATGTTTCCCAACCTCTTTTTTGATGACTACCAGCCTCGTGCGCTCTTACTGTTAATGTTGCATTTAATAATAACACGCCTTGTTTTGCCCAACGCTCTAAATTACCATCTTCAGGAAATGGTGTTTTAAGATCTGTTTCAATCTCTTTAAAGATATTTATTAATGAAGGTGGCAAAGCTATTCCTGGTTTTACAGAAAAGCAAAGACCGTTAGCTTGACCAACGCCGTGATAAGGATCTTGTCCTATAATAACCACCTTTACATCATTAAATGAACAATGATTAAATGCAGAAAAAATATCCTGCCCTTTAGGAAAACAGGTGTGTTGAGAATATTCCTCTTTCACAAATTCTGTAAGTTCCTCAAAATAAGGCGACTCAAATTCAGATTTCAAAATTGTTTTCCAGCTTTCATCTATATCTACATTCATCTTAAATTGTTTAATTTTGTGATGCCTAAATTTAGGCAATTGCTATGATAAAAATTCACCCAAAAACTTTAAAAGATCTCGAGTTTCACACTGTTTGTACACAAGTACAAGACATTTGTATTACAGAATTAGGAAAGCAGTTTGCTAATGAGCTACAACCTTTTGCTACTAAAGATCTTACTATAAATGCTTTAACAAGAGTACAGGAATATATGAGTTCTTGGCTCAAGGAAAGCACTATTCCTAACCACGGTTATGATGCTATAAATAGAGAGCTACAGTTACTAGGAATAGAGGACTCTGTATTAGAAACGTACAGCTTCAGAAAATTAGCCTCTATTTCAGAAAGTGCCAATATACATCTTAGGTTCTTTAAAAAATTTAAGGAGCACTACCCTACACTATATCAGTTTGTTTCACAAACAGAATACACAACTGCTATTGTAGATACTATAAATAAGATGATAGATAAATATGGTGAGCTTAAAGATGATGCTTCGCCTTTATTACAACAAACCCGTAGGCACATATCTATAGTTAAAGGAAAGATAAACAGCAGCTTTACTAGCGCATTATCGCAATACCAAGGTTACGGTTATTTAGATGAGATTAGAGAAAGTGTTGTAGATAATATAAGAGTGCTCGCAGTGCAAGCTATGCATAGGCGTAAAGTAAAAGGTAGTATTCTTGGCAACTCCAAAACTGGTAGTATAGTTTACATACAACCAGAAGCCACACAGCAACATACAAGAGAACTTAACAACCTACAGTACGAAGAAAAAGAAGAAATTAAACGCATTTTAAAAGCACTTACAGACCTGGTAAGACCCTATAATTTGTTGTTAAGTGAGTACCAAACTTTACTATCTCATATAGATCTTATTTCTGCTAAGGCCAATTATGCAAAGCGATTAAACGCAGTATTGCCAGCAATTTCAGAAACTAGAGAGTTAGAGTTAAAAGATGCCTATCATCCATTATTGTTTTTAAACAATGCAGCTAAGGGTGAAAAAACATATCCTCAGGATATAATCTTAAATAAGGACAACCGCATTATTGTAATTTCTGGCCCTAACGCTGGTGGTAAAAGTATCACACTTAAAACAGTGGGATTATTACAAGTTATGCTGCAAAGTGGATTGCTAATACCGGTGCACGAGTATAGCAGAGTCTCTTTATTCAATAAAATACTTACAGATATTGGTGACAACCAATCTATCGAGAATCATTTAAGTACCTACAGTTACCGCTTAAAGAATATGAATTACTTTTTGCGTAAATGTGATGAGAACACTTTGTTTTTAATTGATGAATTTGGTACAGGTTCTGATCCCGAATTAGGTGGTGCTTTAGCTGAAACATTTTTAGAAGTATTTCACGAAAGAGAATCTTACGGCATCATTACAACTCACTACGCCAACTTAAAGAAGATGGCACAAGAAACTGAAGCTATTAACAACGCCAACATGCTGTTTGATAGTCGAAGCTTAGAGCCTGTTTACAAATTACAAATGGGTGAAGCTGGTAGCTCGTTTACGTTTGAGGTAGCACAAAAAAATGGTATCCCGTACAGTTTAATAAACCGATCTAAGAAAAAAGTAGAACGTGGCAAGATTAGGTTTGATAAGAGTATTGCCAAACTACAACAACAACGCAGCAAACTCCAAAAAACAACTACTGCTTTAGAAACTAAAAAGCAAAAAGCAGCTTCAGAACAAGAAAAGCTAGCAGAAATTAACGATAAGGTACAAGCCAAGCTAGAAAGCTACCAAGAATTGTATGATACACACCAACGTATGATACACTTAGGGACACGTGTAGATACTATCGCTGAGAAATTCTTTTATAATAAAAATAAGAAGAATTTAAACAGCGAGTTAATGAAGCTCATACAGATTGAAAACTCTAAGCGCCAAAAACAATCTGTAGAAAAAGAGCGCGAAGAAAAACGCAAGCAACAAAAAATAAAGCGCGAAGCTCAGGAAAAGATAAAAACTATAAGAGAGAAGAAAAAGGTAGAAAAAAAGAAAGCTGAAAAGATTGAAGCAGCAAAACCTAAGATCTCTTTAAAGGTTGGAGATAAAGTAAGACTCCAAGACGGTAAGGCAACAGGAACTATAGATAAGATTGAAAAAGATCGCGCTACAGTAAACTATGGTATCTTTACGACAGATGTATCTTTAAACGAACTCGAATTTGTCTCAAGACCTTAACCCAATGCCAACTGAAGCCAATATAGCTTACGGTGATAAAATCATTTTGTTTGATGGTGTTTGCAATCTTTGCAACAACGCCATCAATTTTATAATTACTCACGACAAACACAAGGCCTTTAAGTTTGCACCACTGCAAAGCACAATAGGCAAACAACTTATTAAGGAACGTGGTATAGACACTACTCAAGTAGACTCCATTATTTTGGTAGATGTTGGTAGCGCGTATTACTTAAAATCTGATGCTGCTCTGGAAATTGCTAAAGATTTAGATGGCGCCTACTCCTACTTATCCTATTTAAAAGTTTTTCCCTTTGGTTTACGTAATAAGGTGTATGATTATATAGCTAAGAACCGTTACAAATGGTATGGTAAAAAAGATAGCTGTATGATGCCAACACCAGAATTAAAATCTCGGTTTTTAGATTTTTAATTTAACTTCATTACAAGTAAATTTTTCTTATTAGTTTTAGGAGTAACTAATTGCACACAAATTATTTACTCAGGACAAAGAACATATAATTGAAATTATTATAATTACCATTTTTATAGAATTGAAATCTCATTTGAAAACCTACATTCTGAATTAAAGAACTATGATTTGAAAAATAGTATATCATTAATAACCTTACTTGTCTTTTGTATAAGCTGCTCAACAAAACACACAATAGTTGATGTTAGTAATAGAATAAACTGGACAAATAACACATATCTTAAAGATACAAATAATCATTTTGAGGATGTTCTAGGTACTTGGAAATGGGAAGAAGGAAACAGCTCTTTTGAATTTGAATTTACCAAAATAACTAACTATAATTATGAGGGTATTAACATGGCAATTGATTTTATTCTTGCGAGATACAAATACATTAAAGATGGTGTTCTAGTTGCGGATATTTTAAATAATACTTATAATCCATTAAATTTTAAAGCTACATTAATATTTGTGAATCCTACAGAATACACCTTAATTATTAATGACGTGGTAAGTGACAAAACCAAAAAAGGAGAATTTAAATTAAGCTCCAATGGTTTGGACACAATTGCAACGTTTGGCCTTCGAAATCTAGAAGGAACAGAAACTTATCCAACAAACATTGAATTTAGCTTGCCAACACAACTAACTTTAATCAAGCAAAGATAAACTCATCATAATTAAATACCTACAACTATTTGTTATGAGTATTTAATAGTATCTTACATAGGTAGATATGAACAAGCACTCTAAAATTATGAATAAACTCTTAGTTGTTATAGCCTTACTAACCCTAATTGCTTGCGGGAATTCTGAGCACGAATCTCAACATTCGTTAATTGGAAAAGAATTTAAATCATTTTCTGAAATTGCTGAACTTCAAAAATTTTCTAAAGTAAGCGATACAGTAGTTTATGGTACCTATGTAGAACCAAAACACAGTATTTTACATCTAAATAATGATACGCAGAATTTAATTCTGTTTAATAGTGTAGCAATTGAATCCTCTAATACTAAAAGGCTATTAAAAGTCTTAGATACGTTAGCCATACCAGATTTAAAAAATACTGAGTTTATTACTATTGGCTATTGCCAGCTAAATCAAAATATGGACGAAAACCTTATTGCAGTAGTTACAAAAACAGATAGCATGTACATACAACGTATTACAAAGGTTTGGAGAGCTAATACAACTACAAATGCTATTGAGGTTGTAAACAACTTAAATGGCATAAACTGTTTTAACGAATTTTTCGTACAAAACTAAGCCATTTAGTGCTTAGTTAAACTTAAGCGAGCTTACTTTAAATTACGGAGAATGAAGTCCATTTTTTTATTCTCATTACTATTATTAGCATAAGAATCTGTCACAAATTTACTAGGTGCAGCCAAGCCTAACTCTTGTAGTTTTTCAATAACATCTAAATTTTCTAGAGTTACTTTTCCTGTAAGCATTTTAGTCATCTCACCACCAGAATGGTAAAAATCATATACTTTCTTAAGGCCTGTTAAGTAAAGAAAATCTTTAGTAAAACCACCACCACGATGTACTCGCAATGTAATTTGCCACGCTTCGTGTTTGTCTAACTTATATTGGCTGTAAAGCAAATCGAACGTATCGCTAAAGCTATAGCCTTTTATAAGGCTGTCTGCAGCTATAACACGATATGCTAACTCTTTCATACGTTTAAGAGTTAAAGAGTTACTCATATACTCACTAAATACCGCTAAGCCTTCTTGAGTTTCGGTATTATTTTTAAATCCGTTTGAAAATACTTTTAATGGCTGTAGTTTTCCATTAAATGTAGTCACCATATGTACGCCAATTTCGTGATTGGCCAGTACTTTTAACTGGTTTTCTGAAAACATATGGTTACGCTTAAGCACCAATGTCTCTGAAGCATTAAGTACCATTGCAGCAGCACTTATATTTGTCGATTTTTTGATGGAAAACCTAAAGTTATAAGCTTTACCAAACTCTTCAAAATAGGCAACAGCATCATCTACATTATAACGAGGCTTCATAACTTCAAGGTCTTCTTCTTCAGAAAAATGAAGAATAAACTGAGCGTTCTCTACATCACGTTGTTTTGGTGTACCAAAAACCTTTAAGTTATTGTAATAAAACTTCTTGTCCTGCCCAATATGTTCTATACAAGAAATAAGACCAGAATACTCGTATATAATTTCCTCATAAAAATTTCGGATGGTTTCATCTTCAATCTTTTCTAAACGCTGGCTAAAAAACAAGCGTTGCATTTTATAAGGGTTAAATTTAATCTTTCGGTACTTGAAAGATGGCTCGTATGTAAATTTAGACTTAAAGAAAGTTTTCTTCTCTTGCTCAATATTAAGCGGATTCAAATAATTGAGAAGCTCTATATTTTTTACAAGTCTATCTAAATTATGATCTATTTCAAAAAGGTCTGCGTATCCTTTTTTAGCATCTTCTAACAACATATACTCTCGTAATTTTTAGGTTGCAAAGGTACGATAAAACGTATCGGCATGCTGTGGTATCTTATTTTTAAGCTGAGTTGTAATTGCACTTACAACTTCTGGAAAAATAATTCCGGTAAGTTCATCACAATATATTTTACTAAACTCTGTGGCCAACACCAATGTGTCTTGAAAGTGGTTGGTGATATACTTTAAGAAATAACCATTGCCTTGAAACGTATCGTTTATAGCTGCAGTTACAGCAATATTGTTTGGTAGTAATAGTTCAGCTAAACTATCACGCCATTGGTTTACCAAGCTACTGTATTTAGAGTTGTTAATATTGGTAGTTCCTAAATTAATTACAGGCACTTCCCTATTCCATCGTTTCCAATTATAGCTGTGCATATCATAAACAATGGCGCAACAAAATTTTGCTTCGATCTTAGAAACTAAAGCGTGTACTACTTTGTAAAAATTAGTGTGCTTTTCTAAACTAACCTTATGTTGTTGCTCATCTATTGGTGTTTTCCAAAGTGCTTTTCCCCAAGCATCTTCATATACTGCAATGTTTGGATGTCTGTTTAGATCATACTCAAACCGAGAATCTCTGCCAGCAATTACAATTGGCATGGTGTTTACCATATCTTTAGTACAAGGATCTTCCTCAAACCAACGTTCATATTCAGAATGTGTGCAATTTGCCCAAAGGTCTTTTCTAAAGTTATGACCATCATGTACGGCACCACATATATAAGGCACGTAATCGTCTATTTTAAGCGTAAAGGAATAGTCTATTGAAACAGCTTCAAAACATTCTTCTGCTTCAATTTTTTTAATAATTTCTGGAATGCTAAGTTTTTGCACTAGGTATTGTAATAAGTTATGCTTCGTTTACAGTTTGGCGTAATTTCTTACGACGCTCAAATGCCGTTACACGTTGTTCTACTTTGTCTTCAACAAAATCTATAACCTTTTCCTGTACTTTAGATTTGTATACCTTATTCATATAGGTAATGCCGCCAGGAGACATTACATTTACTTCGACAAGCATGCCGTTAATAACATCAATCCCTACAAAGTATAAACCATCTCTCACAAGTGTTGGCCCAATTCTTCGACACAATTCTTTTTCCTGCTTACTTAGTTGATGCTTTTGTACAGAACCGCCAGCACTTACATTACTCCTATGATCCTCAGATCCTGGTACACGTTTCATAGCACCAATTGGTTGACCGTTTAGTAATAGTATACGTACATCGCCTTGATCTGCTCCTTCAATATAATCTTGAAGAATTACATAGTTTGTAGTGCCATCTTTATTGTCTATATAAAAATCTAACAATGAGCTTATACTCTTCATTGCACTCTTTTCAATAAGGATAACGCCACTGCCACCAAAACCATTTAATGGCTTAAGAATCATCTTATCTTGTGGGTGTTCTTTAATTATAGTCTTTAAATACTCTTTATTTTTAGTAACGTGCGTATTCGGAATTATTTTATTGTCTTCATCTTCAAAAACAGCTGTATAAAGCTTATTATTTGCACGACGTATGCCATCTATATCATTCATTATAAAGACATCATCTTTTACAGAGTCTAAGAAATTAAGCATAAGATTATCTAACGGCGGATTACTCCTAAGTATAATAACATCAAACCCTGCAAGCGGTAGCATTTCCTTTTTAAATGTGGCTTTTGAGTGAAATGATTTTAAGTTGCTAGGCACTTTATCCATACGTTTTAAGACATTGCAAAAACCATAGGCTACACTTTCTCTAATGGTAAGGTTTGCTGGTGTTGTCATCACAACGCCGTGACCTCGTTTTGCAAATTCTTGTAACATTGCTAATGTACTATCATCCTCTGGAGCTTTAATGGTGTCCCAAGGATACATAATGAAACATACGTTCATAATTGGGTTGAGTATTAGTTAAGCTGAAATATAAGAAATAATGAATATTTTCTTAGAAAAGGATTAAAAAGATATTGTTATATATGAAAAAAGCTCAACTATTCTTAAAATAATTGAGCTTTTCACTAATGTTGTTGAAACTTAAGAATCCATATCAAATGTTTCTGAAGCACTTTTAGGTTCTTTATAATGTAACATTCCTTCGCCTTTAGCAATTATAGAAGATACTGTTGCGTCTCCAGTTACATTTACAACCGTTCTAAACATATCAAGAATACGATCTACTGGGAAAATAATAGCTATCCAAGCAGGATTTAACCCTACAGAGCCTAATACTATAATTAACATCACTAAACCTGCACTAGGTACAGCAGCAGATCCTATTGATGCTAAAGTTGCTGTAAGTACAATAGTTAATTGTTGTCCTAAAGTAAGATCAATCATATGCAATTGCGCTAAGAATACTACGGCTACTGCTTGATACAAGCACGTACCATCCATATTAACTGTAGCACCTATAGGTAAGACAAAGCTTGTTACCTTCTTATCTACACCTAAATTTTCTTCAACACACTCCATTGTAACAGGTAATGTTGCGGCACTACTAGATGTAGAAAATGCTAAGGTTTGTGCTGGACTCATAGACTTAAAAAAGCCTTTATAAGGAATTTGTTTTACGAACAGTTTTAAGATTAATGGATAAATCACAAAAATCATAAGCATTAAGCCTGCGAAAACAGTTAGAGAATACCAGCTTAAGCCTTTAAATATTTCCCAAACTTTACCAATATCATCTCCAGCCATCTTACTCACCACACCAGCTAACAAAGCAAATACAAAGAATGGAGCTGCTTGCATTACAAGGTCTACCATTTTTAGGAAGACTTCCATAATACTATCAACTAATTTAGTAACTGGAGCAGATTTTTCATTAGGAATAAATAATAAACAGACCCCAAAAAACAGTGCAAAGAAAATTATTTGAAGCATTAAACCATTATCTGTAAGTGCTTTAAAGAAATTCTGCGGAACTAAATCAACCAATGGTTGTAGTGGTCCTGCATCTTTTGTTTTATCTGCAGTTTCCATTTTTTCTGACACTGTAGCATCCTGCAGTTCACTCTTACTTAAATCTGAAATCTTTTGTGCGCGCTCTAAAAAGGCAGGATCTTTAAGATAATTAATGCCATCTTTTATTTCATAACCTTCAGCATCTGCCCAAATTTCATAACTAATACGGTTGTCTATACGGCTTTGCTCATCTACTAAAGCACCTGGCTTAATAATGTTTACCAAAGTTAAACCAAGACCTACTGCTAATATTGTAGTTAAAAGATAGGCACCAAGTGTTTTTCCTCCCATTCTTCCTAAACTTGCAGGATCTCCTATATTGGCTACACCACTGATTATGGAAAATAACACTAAAGGAACAGCAATTAACTTTAGAAGATTTATAAATATGGTTCCGAATGGCGCTATCCAGTTTACCGTAAACTCACTCCAACCAAGTTGGCTAGAAAGTAAAGCCCAGATAATACCTAAAACTAAACCAATAATAATCTTCCAGTGTAATGCTAATTTCTTCATTAATTAATTTTTAAAAATGGGTTACAATGTAGAGACTTTATCTCTCATCCAAAAATCTGCTAAAACTAAAGCTGCCATAGCTTCAACAATAGGAACTGCTCTAGGTACTACACAAGGATCGTGGCGGCCTTTACCTTCCATTGTTACGTTATCGCCTTCTTTATTAATAGTAGGTTGTGATTGCATAATTGTGGCAACTGGTTTAAAAGCAACATTAAAATATATATCCATTCCATTGCTTATACCTCCTTGTATACCACCGCTAAAGTTAGTTTTAGTAGTGTGATCTGGATTAATTTCGTCGTTATGTTGGCTACCTGTCATTGTAGTGCCATTAAAGCCACTGCCATATTCAAAACCTTTTACGGCATTAATAGAAAGCATTGCTTTACCAAGTTCTGCATGTAATTTATCAAAAACAGGTTCTCCTAATCCCATTGGCACATTCTTAATTACACATGTAACTGTACCACCAACGGTATCACCTTGTTTTCGTATATGTTTAATATAGTTTTCCATTTCAACAGCCATCTTAGCATCTGCAACCCTTACAGGATTGTTTTCTATTTCACTAAAATCTACGTCTGTATATGGTTTATCAAGTTTTAATGTTCCTACAGAAGAAGTATACGCTGTAATAGATATTGGTTTAAGTAATTGTTTTGCAATTGCACCAGCTGCAACTCTTGATGCTGTTTCACGTGCAGAACTCCTACCACCACCACGATAATCTCTATGACCATATTTTTGGTCATAAGTAAGGTCTGCGTGAGATGGTCTGTAAGAATCTTTTATATGAGAATAATCTTTAGATTTCTGATTTGCATTCTCAATCATAAAACCTATAGGAGTTCCTGTAGTTTTTCCTTCAAAAATACCGCTTAAAAACTGTACGGTATCTGGTTCTTTACGTTGTGTAACTATCTTAGATTGACCAGGTTTACGCCTATTCATTTCTGTTTCAATGGCATCAAAATCTATAGTTAATCCTGCAGGGCAACCGTCTATAATTCCGCCTATGGCTTTACCATGAGATTCTCCGAATGTTGTGAGTTTAAATAGTGTTCCGAAGCTATTGCCCGCCATTATTTTGAGTTTTCAACAAATGTAATTTTTTTATTTATAGTTATAAAATCAGCTTAGATAATGTTTCAGTAACATTTACATAAAAAATCAACAGTAATTAATAACATTAAAGCACGCATTCCTTAATCTATTTGGCTATGTGAGCCTCAACTTGCATTGTAAATTTGTAAAAACTTAATTCATTGAGAAAACGCGTTGTAGAACTTGCTGTTATTTCTGATGTACACCTAGGTACATTTGGTTGTCATGCTAAAGAGTTGCTAAACTATCTTGATAGTATTTCACCTAAAACACTTATCCTAAATGGTGATATCATTGACATTTGGCAGTTTAGAAAACGTTACTTCCCTAAATCTCATCTTGCTGTAATACAGAAAATTATAGACCTTTCTACAAAAGGTACCAAGGTAATTTACATTACTGGAAATCACGATGAAATGTTACGCAAGTTTAGTGATATGACTATGGGAAACTTTTCTGTAGTTGATAAATTAGTGATGGATTTAGACGGTAAAAAAGCTTGGTTTTTTCACGGAGATGTGTTTGATGCTTCTATACAAAATGCAAAATGGCTTGCTAAATTAGGCGGTTGGGGCTATGATTTGCTCATCCTAATAAATAGATTTATAAATTGGTTTTTAATTAAACTTGGAAGAGAGAAATTCTCCTTGTCAAAAAAAATTAAAAATAGCGTAAAGAAAGCTGTAAAGTACATTCAGGATTTTGAAGTAACGGCAAGCGATTTAGCGATAGCTAATAATTACAAATATGTTGTTTGTGGGCACATTCACCAACCACAAATGATTAGAAAAACCAATAAAGTAGGAACCACACTTTACTTAAACTCTGGTGATTGGATAGAAAATTTATCTGCTTTAGAGTATAATGACAAACGTTGGAATTTACTCCTTTATAATGACTTGAATTTAGAAAACATAGACACCAAGCAACTTATGATTTCTAAAAAAAACTCACTCGAAATCACCCAATTACTTACTGCAATTACAATTGTAAAAAAAAGTTGATTATTAAAAGCAATGCCTATCTTTGCAAAAAATTAAGCAATTATAATGGCGTTCAGACTTTTACCCCTTTTTTTAATATTAGCAATTACACTATCTTGTTCTTCAGACAATGGAGACTTAGAAGCTGTTAATCAGGACAATAATGCTAATTACTTTCCATTAGCTGCTAATAATACTTGGACATATAATAATGTACAGGAAGCCGATGGCGAAGACAATATAGAAAGTACAGATGTATTAACTGTAAACTCTACAACTACTATATCTGGAAATTCATACTTTAATTTTTTACAGGATGAAGTTCAAGAAGGTTTTACTACTGCCTTATTTGCAAATGGCGCTGTTAGAAAAGAGAATAATAAACTTATTTATAACGGTACCTTAAATTTTGAATTTGATGGAATAGATCCTATTGAAATTCCTATTACAGATGCAACTGTTTATAATAAGACTGCTGTTGCTGGTATGCAACTTTACGAACTAAACAATACAGTAACACAAACCATAATGGATATTCCTGTAACAATTAGTTTTACTATACGTACAGAAGATGCAGGACAATTTGAAAGTTTTAGTGTTGGTACAGAAGAGTTTACAGATGTTATAGCCTCAAAAGTAATTGTAAATGTTGATATCTCTGCAAGTTTTGATATTTTAGGTACTCCAATTGCAATACCTATTTTAATGTCTCAAGACGTTATAAATGCTACAAACTATTATGCAAGTGATATAGGTTTTATTTACAGCGATGTTGTTTTTCAATACGAATTAGAGGATTTATCTCAATTTAATATCGAATTACCTATTCCTGAGTCTGCAACTATAAACTCTACACAGAGTATAACAGATTGGAATGTAGTTTTAGAAGATTAATTTAAAGCCTTAAGTAGTAATTGTACAGGATGAAAAGCATCTCTTGCAGTACCATCTTTAATTTGATGCCTACAACTTGTTCCTGTAGCTGCTATAACAATTTCTTTATTAGCTTTTCGAATTGCAGGAAATAAGGTTTGCTCACCAATTGCCATACTTATATCATAATGCTCCTTTTCATATCCAAATGATCCGGCCATACCACAACAACCACTCGGTATTATTTTAACGTTGTAATTTACTGGTAAATTAAGCATATCAAAGCTATGCTTTTGGTTTGATAGTGCTTTTTGATGGCAGTGTACATGTAATTTTACGTGAACCTCTTCTGAAGTAAATAAATCACTTGTAATTTCTCCATTATCTATTTCATTTGCTAAAAACTCCTCAATAGTATAACAATGTTTAGAAAGGTTTTTTGCCTGTTGAAGATTATCTGCTAATCTCAGATACTCATCTCTAAATGATAAAATAGCAGAAGGTTCAATCCCGATAAGTGGTGTCTCTTCTGAAATTAAATCAGAAAATATTGAAATGTTTTTGTTGGCTAAGACCTTTGCCTTCTTTAAGAAGCCTTTTGAAATGTAGGTTCTACCACTTTCAACATGATCTACAATAACAACATTATACCCTAATTTATTGAGCAATTTATATGTGGCAAGTCCTAACTCGACATCTAGATAATTTGTAAATTCATCTACAAAAAGATAGACAGATTTTTTTCGAGTGCTTTCTTTGGTTGTGGTAATCTGTTTCCTAAACGTTTTATTAGCGATTATTGGAAAACTCCTTTTATCTGAAATTCCTATGAGTGATTTTAATAACCCACTACTCCATTTCGATTTAAATAAATAATTTGATAATCCTGGAAACTTTGATGCATACGAGTTTATAACCGTATTATGAGCAAATAATTTACTTCTCAATGTTGAACCATTTGATTTTTGATATTGATATTCAAACTCTGCTTTTAAAGACGCAACATCCACATTGCTAGGACATTCACTTTTGCAACCTTTACATGATATACAAAGGTCAAACACCTCTTTAAGTTCTGTATGGTTAAATTTATTTACTTTATTACTTGTCGTTAATATCTCTCTTAGGGTATTTGCTCTTCCTCTCGTTGTATCTTTTTCATCTTTGGTTGCTCTGTAGCTAGGGCACATTGTACCTCCAGAATTTACAGAAGTTCTGCAATCGCCACTACCGTTGCATTTTTCTGCAAGCCTTAAAATACCGCCAGTATCATCAAAATGTAATAAGGTATTAATTTGTGGTTCTTTTCTTTCTGGCACATATCGAAGAGCACTTTCCATAGGAGGCGCATCAATAATCTTTCCCTTATTAAAAATATTTTTTGGATCAAATGTCTCCTTTATTGTTCTAAAGAGATTATAACATTCAGAACCTACCATATATTCTATAAACTCTGCTCGTAACCTGCCATCACCATGTTCACCACTCATTGAGCCATTGTAGGATTTCACCAATTCAGCCACATCAGTAGTTATCGCTTTAAACAAATTTACATCTGTTGCTTTCTTTAGGTTTAAAATGGGTCTTAAGTGCAACTCACCTGCGCCAGCGTGTGCATAATACACAGCTTGTTGGCCGTAACGCTTCATTAAAGCGGTAAATTTGGTAATGTAATTTGATAAATCTTGAATAGCAACAGCCGTGTCTTCTATACAAGCAACTGCTTTTTTATCACCATTAAGATTACCTAAAAGCCCTAATCCAGCTTTTCTTAATTGCATGGCTTTCTCTATATCTTCTCCTTTTAAAACTGGCTGTGCGTAAGAAAGTCCTGTTTTAGACAACGTATTTAAAAGACTTGTTATCTGTAAATTAAGATCATCTTCTATATAACTTCTTAATTCTAAAAGCAAGATGGCTTCTGGATCATCTATTATAAAGAAACGCAACGGTGCATATTTGTGGCTATCCTTGGTACAGTCTAAAATAACACGATCTATCATCTCACACGTAAATAAATTGTGAGCCATACATGGTTCAACAGCTTTAAGACACGTTGATATGTCTTGAAAATGAGCCGCTATTATTGCTGAGTGTTGTGGTGGAATATCATCTAACTTCAACGTGATCTCTGTTGTAAAGGCTAGAGTGCCTTCACTTCCTGCAAGCAACTTGCATATGTTTAACTTTTTAGTAGAATTAGAAAATATCTCTGTATCTATTAAAGCATCTAAAGCATAACCAGTATTACGACGGTGAATTTCTGGTTTAGGAAAGTTTTTAAAAATTAATTCTTGCTGCTTTTCAGATTTTAGAGACTCGTAAATTGTTCTATAAATATCTCCTTCTAAAATGTCTAATTGAAGTTTAGACTTAAACTCGGTTACAGTCAACTCTTTAAATTCCACCTCACTACCATCAGACAAGATTACTTGCATAGCAACCACTTTATCTCGAGTTACTCCATATTGAATGGACGTTGTTCCAGAGGAGTTATTTCCTACCATTCCTCCTATCATACATCTGTTAGAGGTTGATGTATTTGGTCCAAAAAACAAGTTATGTGATGCTAATTCTTTATTAAGATCATCCCTTATAACTCCTGGTTGAACAGTAACTGTTTTATGTTCAGTATTAATATGTAATATTTTAGTAAAATACCTACTAACATCTACAACAATACCACTACCTACGCATTGTCCTGCTAAAGATGTTCCAGCTGTTCTAGGTATAAGTGTCGTATTATGTTTAGTTGCAAATCGTATTAAATACTGTAAGTCTTTAATAGTTTTCGGAAAAGAAACAGCTAGTGGTAACTCTCTATATACTGATGCATCTGTTGCATATAAATTTTTATAAAGTGTACTATCATAAAGTTGCCCTTCTAGATGCTGGTTAAGTTCTTGTAGCTGATTCTTCAAATTATATGACAGTTTAGCGGTTATTCAAATTTAAGATTTCCTTGCATTATATTAACATGTAGTTGTGACAGGATGGTCTATAACCTTAATAAATTCGCTTTAACTAAAAAAAAGAACATTATGAAACACATATTTTTAACAACATTCGCTTTAATTGGGTTTGCTTTTTCAACTCAAGCACAAGAGATAAGTAAAAACGCTATCGGTCTTCGATTAGGAGATGGTGATGGTTTTGGAACTGAAGTATCTTACCAACGTGCTGTAGGAAGTAACAATAACAGAATAGAGCTTGACTTAGGTTGGAGAGATAATGAAAATTTTGATGCTATTAGATTAACTGGTCTTTACCATTGGGTATGGAACATAGATGGTGGCTTTAACTGGTATGCTGGACCAGGTGCTGGTATAGGTAGAGTAGATTTTGATGATGATAGGTTTCCTAGAGATAACCAACCAGATGATGAGACTTATGTATACTTAGCTGGAGATATAGGAATTGAATATAACTTTGATTTCCCTCTATTGTTATCATTAGACTTTAGACCAGAATTTGGTTTTAATGATAATGTTTCTGACGATGTAGATTTTGATATCGGATTAGGTGTTAGATACCAATTCTAATCTTTTAGAATAACGTATTAAAAACTGCTCAACATTTATTGAGCAGTTTTTTTATGCAAAAATGTTATCAATAGCCTTTTGGTATAAGCTTTCGTATTTTGGGACTATTGTATTAATATCAAAAGACTTAGCTACTTTTTTAGCACGTTCCTTAAACTCTTTTAAGGTTTTTTCATCTTTAAAAATCTTAAGTGCATTAGCAGCCATATCATCTATATCACCTACATCACTTAAAAATCCAGATTCGCCATGAATGTTTACTTCTGGCAAACCTCCAGCGTTAGAAGAAATTACCGGAACACCATCGACCATAGCTTCTAAAGCTGCTAAACCAAAGCTTTCTGCCTCAGATGGTAAAAGGAATAAATCTGAAAAACAAAGTATTTTATCTATCTCGTTACTTTGTCCTACAAATATTACGTTGTTAGCAATATCATATTCTTTAATGAGTTGTTCTGCAGCTTCACGTTCAGGACCTTCACCCACTATAATTAACTTGGCTTTAATCGATTGTTGAATTTTGTAAAAAACAGAAACCACATCATTTAATCGTTTTACAGGCCTTAAGTTAGAGATGTGCGTAATTATTTTCTCATCTGCTTCTGCCATTAAATCTCTTTGGCAATCTGTAAACACTTTTTCAGACACATTTGTGTCTATAAAATTATGAACTACATCTATATCCTTAGTCACCTCAAAATGTCTTAACGTGTCTTGTTTTAAACTTTCTGAAACACAAGTAATAACATCACTATTATTAATACTAAATGTAACAGCTGGTTTATAAAAAGGATGATTTCCTACCAACGTTATATCTGTACCATGCAAAGTAGTTACCATTGGTATTGTAATGCCTTCAGACTGCAACATCTTTTTAGCCATATAACCTGCATAAGCGTGTGGTATTGCATAATGTACGTGTAGCAAATCTATACGATGATTTCTTATAACATTTACAAGTTTACTTGAAAGTGCTAGTTCATAAGGTTGATAGTGGAACAACGGATACTCTGGAACATTTACCTCATGAAAATGTACATTAGAGGAAAGTAACTCCAACCTTACCGGTTGTTTATAAGTAATAAAATGAATTTCATGACCGCGTTTAGATAATGCTATCCCTAACTCTGTAGCTACTACGCCGCTACCGCCAAACGTAGGATAACAAACAATTGCAATTTTCATAGGTTGGTTTTAATAGTCTATTGCCTCATAAATAAGACGTTGTAATTTAGTTCTAATATCTTCAGAAATAAGTTTTCTATTAGACGCAAAAGGATAGGTTCTATTACTTAAAAAGATATAAATTAAATTATTGTCTGGATCTGCCCAAGTATATGTTCCTGTAAAACCACTATGTCCAAAGCTACTCATTGGCACACAACCACAGGTTGGTCCTACTTCGTCTAACTGTGGTTTATCAAAACCAACACCACGTCTTACCTCCTTATCTTTATAATAGGTTTTATTAAACTTTTGAATGGTTTCTTCCTTTAAAAATCGTTGACCACCATAATAACCACCATTTAAATACATCTGCATAATTTTAGCAATATCATTTGCATTACTAAACAATCCTGCGTGACCACCAATACCTCCAAGCATTGCTGCTCCTTGGTCATGAACATAGCCTTGTACAACTTGGCGCCTCCATAGCGTGTCATTTTCAGTAGGAACTATTTGCTCTTTACTAAAAGAATTTAATGGTGTATATGTAGTGAAATTAGCTCCCAATGGTTCATAAAAATGATCTTGAGTAATGGTATGTAATGAGTTGCCATAGTAGTCTTCTAAATATTGTTTTAAAATATAATATGGTATGTCACTATACTTATACGCAAGCCTACTTCGTAACTCACTATCTGCTATCTCCTTATAGATAGAATCATTATAGTCATTACGGATATAAAAATTTTCTGCTACTTGAATATTGAAATTAGAATCTGACTTGTCTCTATAGTATTTAACTGATGCTCTTTTAGTAACAGTATCCATTGTATGCAAATAAAACGGTATCCAAGCTGGTAGTTTTGCATAATGAGAAAGCATTTGCTTTATAGTAATATTTTTCTTGTTGCTTTTACTTAACTGAGGAAGAATATCTTTAAGCTTGGTATTAAGATTAATAGTATTGTTTTCTTCCAACTCCATAACCAATGGCAATGTTGCTAATATTTTTGTTAGAGATGCCACATCATAAAGAGATGAGTCTGTAACCTTTTGAGTCTTCTCATAAGTATGATACCCAAAATTCTTATTGTACACCACTTTTCCTTCTTTTGCTATTAACATTTGAAAACCTGGTGTCATTTCCTTTTCTAAGGTTATGTTGATTAAAGAATCCATCTTCTTTAACTTATAAGAATTCATTCCAACACTTTCTGGTAAACCATAAGATAATCGTTTTAAAGATTTTGTCTCATAGCTTGTACCTACCGGAAAATCTAAGCCTACACTTACAGGTAATTTTCCTTTAGCATCTATAGCTCCAAATAACATTTGTGCAGTAACGTTTTGTGCTATCTCACTATTTTGATACGCCATTACAATACCTTCTATATTGGTATTGGTTTTAAGATCTAACATTGCATATGGTCTTGCAAATACATTTAAGATTGTAGTATTGTTTCTTGCAATTTCATATAACCAGACGGTTTCCTTATCTGTAAAATTGTAGCTTTTCCAAGGACTATCATTACTTTTATGTAATCCTACAATAACATAATTGTAGTTTTTTAGTTTTTCTAATAGCTCATCAAGGTGATTTGCTGTTACATGATCTACAGTAGTATATTTATTTAATTGGTTTAAAAATGCAGAACCATCATCATCACCTAAGCTCACGTATGCTATCTTCTTTTTATTAATACGCTTAATAGGTAAAATTGCCTTATTATTTTTTACAACTGTAACTGCATTTTCCATTAAGCGTTGGTAAAGCACATCATTAGATATGGTATTTAAATCTTCATATAAGAAGGTTTCATTTACCGGCTCGTAATCATTTAATCCTACTTTATATTTAGCAGATAATATTTTTTTAACTGAATGTTCTAAACGTTTCTCTGAAATAAGTTCTTCATAATACGCCTCTTTCAACTTACCTATTGCAACAGGAATATCTTCAGAAATTAACAGAATATCATTACCTGCTAAAAAGGCTGCTAAATCTGCATCTCCAGGTTCTTTACTGTTTGCCAAGCCTTTCATTTCCAAAGCATCTGTAAATATTAATCCTTTAAACTGAAGCTTTTCCTTAAGCAAGTCTGTTACAATAGTTTTTGAAATTGAAGAAGGATAATTAGATCTTGTCTCCAGTGCTGGAACATTTAAATGTGCTACCATGATGCTAGAAACACCTTCAGTAATTATCCTTTTGTAAGGATATAACTCTACACTATCTAATCGTTTAATATCAAAATCTATAGTTGGTAGTGTTTTGTGTGAATCTGTTTCTGTGTCACCATGACCTGGAAAGTGCTTTGCGCTAGATAAAACTCCAGCACTATGCATACCATTCATAAATGCAATTGCTTTCTCTGTAACATTTACCTTGTCCTCACCAAAAGATCTATTTCCTATAATAGGATTATTTGGATTGGTATTAATATCTACAACAGGACCAAAATTCATATGCATACCAATGCGCTTAACGTGTTGGCCTATTTGTTTTCCTGTTAACTCTACAAGTTTATTGTCTTTAATTGCTCCTAATGTCATATTCCAAGGAAATGCATATGTAGAATCTAAACGCATTGCTAAGCCCCATTCTGCATCCATTGCCATGAGTAATGGTATTTTAGCTTGGTCTTGTAGTTGGTTATTTAACTTAGCTTGTCGTATTGGTCCTCCTTTTGAAAATATAATTCCGCCAACGTGGTACTTAGCCACAAGAGAATCTAATTCCTTTTTATGTGCAGCTCCTTGATTTGAGAATGCTCGAGGCATAAACAACTGACCAATTTTTTGATCAAGGTTCATAGTGTTATAAACACTATCTACCCATTGTTTTTGTGCTCTCGCATCTTTAGCAGCTAATGGATTGTTTTGTTGAGCAGATACTGTTGTATATATAAGGAAAACTGCACATGCAGTAAGGAAACGCGTCATAAATAATTGGTGAAAAATTCAACTTTAAAGATACAAGAATTAGACCGTTTATTATAAAATCTTAAGAATGTATCTGTAAGTTATTAAACATTATAATTTTACAAATAGTATAGTTTATCATACAATAAAGCCATTTAACTTAAGGAGCTAAATGGCTTAAAAAATTAGAAATCTTATTATGTTACTAAATATAGTTTTTATTAGAAAAACCTTGAATGCCAAGACTCAATTGCTGGCACTTCCCAATGGTCTTCATACTCACCTTTATTTACAACTAAGTTATTAAAGACTATCGTATTAGCTGATACACCTTTATTTTTTGCTAGTTTTTTAAAATCAATAAGAGACTTATATGTAATGTACTCTCCTTGTTTAAAGGAAACATTCATTTTATCCATAAGGTCTATATCGTAATCTTTTTCTAACTGCATTATAAAATGTACAGAAGCATCAATTGAACAACCTGTGGCTGCATTGCGCTCTTGATCTAAAGCAATTACAATAAAACGTTTGTACTTAATCTCGAAACCAGCATTTAGGTTTGCACCATGAGCGGTCCACTCTTGAATAAACTTAGAAAGCTTAGTTTCAATTTCTGAAACTTCATCTTCGGTTAATGTTCTATTGGCTTGATAAATCCAGATTCTTGAATCGTCTGGAAGTGTATTAAAATCTACTAACATAAGTATTTATAAATCATCTGCATTTGCAATCATCTCGGCAACATCCATCACTTCTATTTCGCCTTCAGCTTCACTTTTCACACCATCTGTCATCATAGTATTACAAAATGGGCAACCAGCAGCAATAACATCTGGTTTAATCTCCATAGCTTGTTGTGTACGCTCTATGTTTACATCTTTGTTTCCTGGTTCTGGCTCTTTAAACATTTGGCCTCCACCAGCTCCGCAACATAAACCGTTTTTCTTGCACTTACGCATTTCAACAAGTTCTACTTCTAGTTTTCTAAGTAAATCTCTTGGTGCTTCATATACGTTATTTGCTCTTCCTAAATAACAAGGGTCGTGAAATGTTATACGCTTTCCTTTAAACTTACCACCTTCAACTTTAAGGCGTCCTTCTTCCATTAGTGATTTAAGGAATGTGGTGTGGTGCATTACCTCGTAGTTTCCACCTAAAGACGGATATTCGTTTTTAATGGTATTAAAACAGTGAGGACAAGCTGTTACAACTTTCTTTATTTCATAAGCATTTAGAACTTCTATATTAGTTACAGCCTGCATCTGAAATAAAAACTCATTTCCTGCACGTTTTGCGGGATCTCCAGTACAGCTTTCTTCTGTACCTAAGACAGCAAAATCTACATTTGCACGATTTAATAATTTTACAAATGCTTTTGTTATTTTTTTGGCACGGTCGTCAAAACTTCCTGCGCAACCAACCCAGAATAAAACCTCTGGTTGTTTGCCTTCTGCCATATATTCTGCCATTGTTGGCACCTTTAGTGTTTCAGACATAATTGTTATTCTTGAAAAACTTGAATTTTAACTTCTTTCTCTACAAGGTCTGTAAATTTACCTTTGTAACGTGTGGCTTTCACCAAATGGTTATCTACCCAATGGTAATTACCACCTCTTGGTTTACCCATTAATAAACTATGGAATTTAAAGCCATGTTTGTTTAACCAGGTTTCTGTAACTTCTCTATGCTCTTCTGTTCTAGAAGTAAAGAAACATATCATATGGCCTTGGTCATACCATTTATTTAACGTTGCCAATGCATCTGGAAAAGGTTCACAAGTTGCCATGCGTTCTGGCTCCTCATTAGGAACATCTTCTGTAATGGTACCATCTATATCTATAAGATAATTCTTAACACCTTTTGGTAGCACTGGACTTACCTTTTCTCCGGCTTCTACTTTATCGTGTAATAATTTTGCTACGTCCTTCTTTTTCATTGTTCTATTACTCTTTTAGTTCGTCAAAAGCCTCTCGTGGCATTCTTAAATATATTGCCAGTAAATGATCGCCTTTTTTTCGGTATTTAGGCTGAAATCTTGACAGGTATGTAATCTCTAAGCTTTGTTGTTTTAATGCTTCTAATTGATTTTCTGAACAATAATCACAAAATACCTTTTTAACGCTTAATGAATCTACCTGTAATTGGTCATTAACATATAGATTAGTATATACTTTTACTTGTATTGAATCTTTTTGATATCCAAG
Organism: Croceibacter sp.; assembly: GCF_002716225.1. Taxonomy (NCBI): domain Bacteria; kingdom Pseudomonadati; phylum Bacteroidota; class Flavobacteriia; order Flavobacteriales; family Flavobacteriaceae; genus Croceibacter; species Croceibacter sp. Next base: position 151,273 of record NZ_PAZX01000011.1, read on the forward strand.
CTGTGCATATCCTCCAACTGTAATTAGAGAGAAAAGAACACATAACGATATGTTCTTAATAAATGGCATTAACTTTCGTTTGTCCAATTTAAACGGTCCATTTGGTTATAAGGCCAAGGCGCACCATTATTCTCTATATTTGTCATAGCATTGTTTAGCTCATTTGGTGCTGCACTTTGCTCCATTACCAAATAGCGTCTCATATCCATAATAATACTTAATGGGTCTATTCCTATAGGGCAAGCTTCTACGCAAGCATTACAGGTAGTGCATGCCCAAAGTTCTTCACGCAAGATGTAATCGTCTAAAAGTTGTTTACCATCATCTTCAAACGTTCCATTTTTATTTATGTTTTCTCCAACCTCTTCAAGACGGTCTCTAGTATCCATCATAATTTTACGAGGAGATAATTTTTTTCCTGTTTGGTTTGCAGGACATTCTGATGTACAACGCCCACATTCTGTACACGTGTAGCTATTGAGTAACTGTACCCAATTTAAATCTGAAACATCACTGGCTCCAAATTTTTCTGGTACGTCATCTTCTGCGCCTTCTGCTGGAGCAGCAAATGGATCTGCATCTGGATCCATCATTAACTTTACCTCATTTGTTACAGCTTCTAAATTATTAAACTCACCTTTTGGTGTAAGCTTAGCAAAATAAGTATTTGGGAAAGCCAATAATATGTGTAAATGCTTAGAGTAGTATAAATAGTTCAAGAAAATTAAGATTCCTACAATGTGTAACCACCAGGCTGTTCTTTCAATTATAATTAGAGTACTTGTTGAAAGCCCATCAAAAATTGGAAGTAAAAATTGACTTATAGGAAAGGTTCCTGCTTGTGCATAATGATCTGCACCATTAAGTTGTAATTGTAAATCTGCACCATTCATTATTAAGAACAATGCCATTAATACCATTTCAAAATAAAGAATATTATTGGCATCATTTTTAGGCCAGCTTGTCATTTCTCTAGCCCAGAAGCGTTTTATTCTTGAAATGTTACGTCTTGTCCAAAATATAATAACACCTACAAGTACTAAAAATGCTAAAATCTCGAACGTAGCGATTAACACATCATAAAAGCCTCCTAAATAAGGTGCAAAAATACGGTGAGTACCAAATAGACCATCTATAATAATTTCAAGAACTTCGATATTAATTATTATAAATCCTAGATATACAATAATATGGAGAATACCAGAGATAGGTCTTCTTACCATTTTAGATTGTCCCAAAGCTAAAAGAGCCATTGTTTTAAAACGTTCGCCTTTTTGATCTGTTCTATCTACTTTTTTTCCAAGTTTGATATTACGAATCATTCTACGCACGTTTCTAGCAAAGAAACCTATGCCTGCAATTAAAATAATACCAAATAATATTTGAGCTAAGATTTGCATAATTATTTAAGAGAGTCTTTTGGTGGTTTATAGTCTTTATTACGTTTACCAAATACTGAGATATGTACGTAACGTTTAGGATTTAACTTAACATCTTGTAAAAGTTGTTCAAGTTGTTTTGTAGCACGATCTAAGTTATCATATACCTTAGGGTCGTTTAATAATTTACCAACTGTACCATCTGTACTGTTTGCTTTGGCTGCAACATTTTTAAGGTCTGCTGCTATCTCTTCAAAATCGTTTACTATGCCTGCAAGGTTAACTTCGGCTAGTGAGTCTGAGAACGAATTAAAATTATAAGACATTTCATCTAGGTTGGTAAATGTTCTGTCTAGCTTAGGTTTATTATCTGTTAATATACCATTTAAAGTTCCAGATGTATTTTCTAAAGATGCCATTGTGCGGTCTAAGCTGGCAAAAGAGTTTCTTAAATTTTGACGCGTATTTGGATCTAAAATCTCATTAAATCCATTTACTAAAGAATCTACACTTACAATAACGTTCTCTATTTTTTTCTGAAGTGGTGTTAGCCTATCATTAACTAATTCTAACAAACCTTCTTCTATCTCACTATTTAGGGTATCTCCATCTTTAGCCATTTGTCCTTGCTCATACGTAGGTACAATTGCAAGAGACTTACCTCCTATTATACCACCACCATAAATACGAGCAATGCTGTTTTTTGAAAACTCAAAATCATTTTCAACAGTAAATGTAATTGCTAAGTTACCTCGAGAATCTATAATTTGAATATCTGTAACCTTACCTACTTGTAAACCGTTTATAGTTACTTTAGAAGACCTTGCCAGACCTTCAACATCATCATAAACAGCATAAAATGTTCGGCTACCATCCAACAGGTTATTTCCTTTTAAGAAATAATACCCAAATATAAGCAGTGCTATAGCTGAAAGAACTAATACTGCTGTCTTAACTTCTCTAGTAATTTTCAAGGATATATAATACTTTAGTGAACAACAAATGTAGCGATTAATATAGGAACGTAAAGTTAATTAACCTTAGATTTTAAAGCTTCATTTACGTTGATTTTTTTTTCGCCCTTAAAGGCTACAACGTATGCCTGCTCATAACCTACAATTTTAGCCTGTTTTACAAGCTCTTGTATTTTTAGATAGTCTGATGTCTTTCCGAAGTAATATTTGTAAAGACCATTTTCCTGATTTCTAGTAATTTGATTAAGCCCTTTAAAGTCATGCTTGTCTGGGTTTAACTTTTTGGAACTTGCAGCAATCTGGACTTTAAAAACGATATCTCCATACACTTCTTCTTTAGTTTGAGATACTGTTTTTGGAGTATTTATTTGGTCTGACACACCTCCAAAAACATCTAAATTTAAAGTTCTTTTATATTCATTTATAGCATTTGCTATAGCAGTTGCTACTTTTTCTTGTCCTTTGGCACTGTTTAAAAAAGCACCTTCTTCTGTATTTGTAATAAAGCCTGTTTCAATTAACACACTTGGCATATAGGTTTTTCTTAAAACTAAGAAACCTGCTTGTTTAACGCCTCTACTTTTTCTCTTAAGCTTATCTCTAAATTGAGATTCTACATTATCTGCCAATAAAATACTTTGATCTAAATACTCTTCCTGCATTAAAGTTAAGCCAATATAGGATTCTGGAGATTTAGGATCAAAACCATCATAGGTCACCTCATAATCTTCCTCTAAATAAATTACAGAGTTCTCTGCCATTGCTACGGCCAAGTTATCATCATTTCTATGCAGACCTAAAACGTATGTTTCTGTTCCATAGGCCTGAGAGTTATGAGCATTACAATGTATAGACACAAACAAATCTGCCTTTGCTGAGTTTGCTATCTTGGCTCTCCCATCTAATGTTACAAATTTATCTGACTCACGAGTATAGATAATCTCAACATTTTTATCATCTTTCAACTTATTACCTACTAACTTGGTAATAATTAAAGCTATTGTCTTTTCCTTAAGATGATTTTTTAATTTTCCAGGATCTTTACCTCCATGACCAGCATCTAAAACAACTACAAATTTATTGCTTTGTTTTTGTGCATTTAAACTATTAGAAGTTCCTAAAAATCCTATTATTAGAATTAATATTGAATAATATTTAAGGTGTCTCATAATTTGATAACGCATAGCTCGTTAGTATTGGTATAAATTACATTTAGAATAAAGATTTGTACTCTAAAAATTATATGTAATTTTGAAGCTTCAAAAAGTAAGCCACTTTTTACAAAAATAGCATATATAGCCTTGCAAACAAACGTACGACACATACTTTCATTATGCGCCTTCATGCTGTTTTCTGCATATGTTTGCCAATCTCAAATAACTGACAAAGAGCTCCTTAAAAGCATTAAAACTCAACGTGACAGTATAGCAAAACGACGAGACAGTATTTTTAACGCAAAATATGGCTCTAAAAATACTACAGCTAAAGCCGTTAAAGTACGTAGCGCATCTAATAATGACAGCCTTACCATAAAAAATGACAGCTTAAAATTTTCTGAATTAAGAAAACTAAACGATTCTATTACTGCTAACTCTAACAAAAAGCGACTTGACAGTTTAAAAATCTCTTCAGAAAAACTAGATGTCTTGAAAGATACAGTAGATAGTCTTTCCCCTAGATTGACTGATTCTATTAAACCTAAGACGCAATCTCAATCTACAGGAGATTCATTAAAAGATGCCACAAACAAAAACGGATCTAATAAAATTGAAGAGAAAGTTAATACTCCTGAGATTAATGAGCAACCAGAAGTTATTTTAACCGAGCCAACACCTACAAATGAAGATGATACGTTAACCAGATCACCTTCTACAGAACCAATACAACTTGAAAATAACTCCAACAGGCAACTTACTATTGATGGTGATAGTATTTCTAGACCATTAGGACAACTACCATTAACAGAAAATGATTCAACAGCTAATGATAGCACCAAAACTGTAGGATTACTAACAGATTTGGTTACCTATAAGGCTAAAGATTACATGCGTTTATCTCAACGTGAAAACAAAATGTATTTGTATGATGAAGCAGAAGTGTTTTATGGAGATATGCAAATTACAGCAGGTCTTATAGTTATAGACAATGAAAAAAATGAGGTGTATGCATATGGTATAAAAGATAGTGTTGGTGAGTATTCTCAAAAACCTGTTTTTACTCAAGGTCAAAATGTAGTTGAGCCAGATTCTATTCGATTTAATACTAAAACTGAAAAAGCATTAGTTTATAATTCTAGAACAGAAGAAGGAAGTTTTAAAGTTAAAGGAGAAGTTACAAAGCGAGAAAATGACTCTGTATACTATATTAAAAACGTAAGGTTCACCACTTCTGAAGATATAGATAACCCAGATTACTATTTTTATGCAAGACGTATAAAATTTGTACCAGAAAAGAAAATTGTTACAGGTCTTGTAAATATGGTAATTGTAGATGTTCCTACACCATTAGGCTTACCTTTTGGGTATTTTCCTTTAACAGAAGACAGAACCTCTGGTTTTATAATTCCGTCTTATGGAGAAGATAACCAACGTGGGTTTTCTCTTCAAAATGGAGGATATTACTTTGCAATTAATGATTATATAGACTTAACAACTACAGGTAGTTATTTCACCAACGGTAGTTATACTTTACAATTTCAGTCTACCTATAATGTGCGTTACAAGTACAGAGGAAACTTTAGTTATAGGTCTGAAAAGCTCCTAAATAGTGAACGTGGTTTTCCAGATTTTTCTGAAGCCAATAATTACAATATACAATGGAGCCATAACCAAGATGCTAAGGCAAATCCATCATCACAGTTTAGAGCATCTGTAAACTTGGGTAGTAGCAGGTTCTTTCAGCAATCTATAAATCAACAAAATATTGGTAGTAACTTAGTAAATAACTTAAGTTCTTCTGTTTCTTATTCAAAAGTATTTACAGGAGATCCAGAAGTTAATGTTACAGTTGCAGCAACACACAATCAAAACACAGGTACACAAGAAGTAAATATGACGCTACCTACCTTGCAAGCTGGTGTCTCACGTATTTACCCATTTAAACCTAAAGATGGCTCTAGTAAAGGTGCTATCGAAAATATTAACTTTAGCTATAACTTAAGAGGAGAAAATAGGTACACTACTACCGAAGATGAATTTTTTACAAGTGAGATGTTTAAAAATGGGGTGTATGGAGCACAACATACTATACCAGTTACCACTAACTTTAAACTTCTTAACTATCTTAGTGTTTCTGCAGGATCTAACTTTCAAGAAAATTGGGTGTTCAGAACATTTGATAGATCATACGATAATGAAAATAGAGAAGTTGTTGTAGATACTATTAATGGTTTCGATTCCTATAGAACGTATAATTTTAATACCAGTATAGGTACATCTGTGTATGGTACTTTTAATTTTGGTAAAGACAAAAAGGTACAAGCCATACGTCACGTTATAAGACCTTCTATAAGCTATAACATTAACCCTGGTTTTTCACAGTACTTCGATGAATATGTAATTGAAGGTTTAGATGAAGAAGATGAAGATGAAACCGTAAGATATACACGCTTTCAGGGTTCCTTATTTGGCGCACCTACAGAAAACTTTTCTAGCTCAATTGGGTTAAGTCTTAACAATGTATTAGAGGCTAAAGTAAGAAATCCCGATTCTACTAAAACTGAAGCTAAAAAAGTTACACTCTTAAATAACCTAAATTTTAGAACATCTTATAATTTATCGGCAGATAGTTTAAGGCTTGCTCCTATTAGTGTTACAGGTAGTATTCCTTTAATGGATAATAAGCTTACAATTAATTTTAATGGAGCTTTAGATCCTTACGCCTTAGATAATAACAACAGAAGAGTTGATACTTGGAATATCGAAAACGGCGGAAGTCTTTTTAGGTTAACAAATGGTAATGTTAGTTTTAACTATAGTTTTTCTAGCGATCAATTTAGTGGAGATGGCAGAGATACAGACCGGCAAGATAACCAAACCCTAAGAAATGGTGGTAGACCAGATGACCTGTTTGGAAAACCTATATCTGATAATGGCGACATTTATGATGAAGATGACGAGGAAGCCTCTGTTAAAGAAAACACCACTGAAAAATTTAATTATAAAATACCTTGGAATCTTAGGCTTGCCTATACCCTAACCTATGCAAACTCTGCTAGGCAAAATGAAATTAGTAGTCAATCTATTTCTATATCAAGTGATTTAGAATTATCTCCAAAATGGAAAGTTGGTGGCTCTACTTCATTTAATGTACAAGACCAGACTTTTGTGGCCACAAGTTTTAGATTTCAAAGAGATTTAGGTAGTTTTAGAATGTCTTTTAACTGGCAACCATTTAGAGCAAATGCACCTTGGAATTTCTTTATTGGTATTAAATCTAACATACTACAGGATTTAAAATACGAGCAACGTAGGCGTCCTGACCAAAACTTATAATTATGAAAACTATAATTACTACAGATAAAGCACCACAACCAATTGGTCCTTATAATCAAGCTGTACTTAATAACGGTATGCTTTATACATCTGGACAAATAGCACTTGATCCTAAGACTGGGCAGTTACATTTAGAGGATATTTCTTCTGAAACCAAAGTAGTAATGGAGAATTTAAAGGCTGTTTTAGAAGCTGCAGAAATGAGTTTTGCTAATGTCATAAAATCTACCATCTTTATTAGCGATATGGACAATTTTGGAAAAATAAATGACGTATATGGCTCTTATTTTGATGATGCAACAGCACCTGCAAGAGAAACCGTACAAGTAGCCCGATTACCAAAAGATGTAAACGTTGAAATTAGCGTTATAGCATCTTTATAAAAAAGGTATCATTATTGATTACCTTTAAAAAACACTTTTTTTGAAACAATTTCTTTACATATTCTTCCTTTTAATTGCTGTAACTACAAATGCACAAGAGTTTACTAATGGTGGTCCGTTAGATTTTAAAATCTCTGCTTTAGAAACGCCAATCATAAGTTTTGGTGTAGCAACGCCTCAAAATAAATTCTTTATAAGTGAGGTAGATTTAATTGATCCTGTAAAACCTAAAGAAGTGAATATGCTGGCAGTTATGACTAAAAGTGCCAATGTTAAAAAAAGAGAAGTAGATATTAAATCCTTTGGATCTTTTGGGTCTCAAAAAAGAAAAAGCTCAGTGATCTCTGTTGAAGCGAGAGCCAATGAGCTTAGACCTAATTCTTATAATTTTGGTAATACTGGTGTTCGAAATATATCTTATAAAGATAGTAGACTACCATCTTATTATGGATACTACAGAACACCATACATAGGTTATTAATTTAAAGTAACGTAATAGAATCTACCTTAATATCTATCTTACGTTGCTTATAAAGTGTCCCTATTGCTCTTTTAAAACTCTTCTTACTCATTTGTAAGTGCTTTTCAATCTCTTCTGGAGTAGACTTGTCGTGAAGGTTTAATGTACCACCATTTACACTTAGCACATCTAATATTTTTTTAGAGTTTGGCTCTATACTTCTAAAACCAGGTCGTTGTAATGTTATAGTTAGCTTACCATCTTTACGTACTTTTTTAACCCAACCTTTCATTTGGTCACCTTCTCTAAGATTCTGAAATATATCACTCTTAAAGACTAATGCTTCGTGAATCTCATTTACAATAACGTTGTATCCTAAATCTGTCTTATTTACTACTAATACATCTACTTCATCATAAGGTTCAACAGTAATTTCACTATTATCTGTAAAAGAAAATACTTTACTAGAAGCTACTAACCTATTTGTTTCTAAATCTAAATAACAAAATACTAAATAACGCTCACCTACTTTCATAGGAATAACTTGCTCTCTATAAGGAACAAAAAGGTGCTTTTCTAAGCCCCAATCCATAAATGCGCCTACGTTAGTTACATCTGCACAACGTAAATATGCAAATTCATCTAACTGTATAAGTGGTTTTATATTAGTTGCTACAGGACGTTCTTTAAAATCTAAATAAACAAATACCTCTAGCTCATCACCAATCTTAAAATCTTCTGGCATGTATTTGTTAGGCAACAAGACTTCGTCTCCATCATCATTTCTCAAAAACAGACCAGGTTCTGTTTCTCTATCTATTACTAGTTTATGGTATTCTCCTATGTTAAGCATCCTAAAAAATTTTCGGCAAAGTTACGGTATTGTTATGACAATAGTTATAGTACTATTGCCAATAAAAAAGCCGTTACTTAAAAATAAATAACGGCTTTTTGTATGTTTAAAACGATCTATTTGTAAACAGATTCTTTTTTAAAGTGTTGAGTAAGCAAGTAATAAACAACTGCTCTGTATTTATTACGATTAGATTTTCCGTATTTTTCAATAACTGAATTTATTGCATCCATAAGTTTAGGCTCATCTTTAAGGCCTAATTTCTTTACTAGGAAATTATTTTTTACAGTCATTAGCTCTTTCTCATCGCTACCAGAGACTGTTGCAGCATCTGCATTGTAAATAGATGGTCCACAACCAATAGTTACTTTAGTAAGTAAATCCATATCTGGAGTTTCACCTATTTTGTTTTTAATATCATCTGCATACTTTGCAATTAAATCATCTCTCTTACTCATAATATGTTTCGTTTTTTGGTTAATTATTAAGCTTCAACAATGTACAAATTTTTTAAAATATATAACACATCTCAATTTTAAGATTTTAGATGTTTAAAATAACCTTTTAATACTTTATCGTTAATTATTCTTGGTGTAAAGATTTCTAACAGTTTTGGAGCGTCTGCTTCATCAAAAAACGTTTCTAAACTATGTTGTATTTCTTCAGTACTAGTGGCGTTCTCGTATTTAAAATTATACATTTTACATAACTGCTTTGCCGTTAGGTTATGAGTAGTTTCAAAATAAGTATTAAATGTTTCTGTATCCTCGTGACCTGGTAATATTCTAAAAATACCGCCACCATTATTATTTATTAAGATTATTCTGAAAGAACTAGGGATATAAGCATTCCAGAGTGCATTACTATCATAAAAGAAACTAAGGTCTCCAGTTATAAAAATGGTTTGTTTTTTTGAAACTAATGAAGCACCAATAGCTGTAGATGTACTGCCATCTATACCACTTGTCCCTCTATTACAAAATACATCAATTGTTTTGTTTAGCTGAAAGAGCTGTGCATATCGTATGGTCGAGCTATTACTTAAATGTACTAATGAATTATTTGGCAGTTTTTCTAAAAGACACTTATAAGCTGAAAAATCTGAAAATGGTACTGAATCTTCATAATCTCTCTGAAGCTTTAAACGTTCAATTTTAATAGCATTCCAGAACTGAAAGTAATTACTCTTTACTGGTTTAGTTAAGGAAAAAAATGTAGTTAAAAAGATGTTTGGTGAATACTCAAAATGCTTTTCTAAACAAAAATAAGTATCATATGCTTTTTTTGGATCTACATGCCAATGGTGTTTAGGCTGGTAAGTTCTTAAAAATGCTTTGATTTTTTTTGAAACAATTAAACCTCCAAAGGTGAGTAATATGTCTGGCTGTAAAGCTTTGAACAGCTCTTCCTTAGAGTCTTGTTGTTCAATTGGTGCTATTATAGTGTCTATACTCGGGAAAAAATTTGGATGGTGCACATTTGATGTGGTCTCTGTCATAACTATAACAGATTCATCTTTTGCAAAAGCATCTAAAAACTGCTGCTCTATTGTATTAGGGTCTTGTACTCCAATAAGAATTAACTTACGTTGAGAGCTATTCCAAATCTTAGCATACCTACTCAACTCATCTTCTGTAACAGATTTTTCCCTAACATCTGGTGAAACTTTAAAGGGCTCCAAACTTGTTTCTGAAACAGTATCATATAAAGGTTCATAAAATGGTACATTAATATGTACAGGTCCTTGTTCCTCAATGGCTGTATTTAATGCTTTATTTATTTCTTGCTCATTATGCCTATGAGACTCCCATTGTTTTTGTTGTAATTTAATATCTTTAGGGTGTTCTTCTAAAACAGCTTCAGAATATAAGTTAGCAGAGTATAAAATATGATTACCGTATACATTCTTTTGTCTAATAGTTTGGCCATCACCAATATCTATACGTTCTACAGGCCTATCTGCTGATATTATAACTAAAGGAATGTCACTGTAAAATGCTTCTGCAATTGCAGGATAGTAATTTAGTAATGCAGAGCCAGATGTACAGACTAAAGCTACTGGTTGTTTTAATTGTTGTGCCATGCCTAAGGCTAAAAAAGCAGCACAACGCTCATCTACAATACTATACGCTTTAATATCTGGATGCTCCGAAAACCCTATGGTTAGTGGTGCATTACGAGATCCTGGTGAAATAACAACATTAGTTATTCCTTTAGAAATACAAAGTGCGACAACAGATTGCGCAACAGGAATTTTAGAATACTTCATGAGCCACAAAAATACCAAAATACTAGGTATTATTAATGCCTCAAGATTATAAACAAACACTAGATATAAAAAAAGCTGCTATTAAAATAGCAGCTTTTATATTCGGTTATGTTGAGTGTCTTAGTTACCCTCAAAAGATTGAAGTTTAGCTTTCATTTCTTTAGCTTTAGCTTCATTATCTAATTGGTAGTAAATATTCATTAAAACTCTAGTAGCTTCAACGTTTTCTGGCTTCTGCTCAATAACACTTTCTAAATATGGTACAGCAGAAAGGTAAATTTGCTTACGTCTTTCTTTTAACTCATCATATTTCTTGAAATCTGCGTTAGATGTTCCAAGCGCATTCATTTGTTCAACCAATGGCTTTTCTTCTTTTAAAATTTCAGCTGCAATGTTAATCTTTGCATCTGTATTCTTAGGGTCTATTTCTGCAGCTTTTTTAAAGTAACCTATTGCAGCTTCACTGTCTCCTAATTTACTTGAGCTAATACCTAAATTGTAATAAAGTGCAGAGTTGTTTGGGTCTTGCTCTACAACCTTTTCCATAATTTCTTTGTAACGCTCCATATTACCCATTTCGTAATATACGTTAGCTTCTACTTGCATTAAAGCAACATCATTTGGGTTTTGCTCCATTGCCTTTTCTACAGCAGCAATAGCTTCTTCGCTTTTCCCTAAATCATTATAAATTAAAGCTATATTTTTAATTATCTCAGGTTTTTTAGACTCAGATTTTTTGTCTTCTGGCTTGATATATTGTCCAGATCTTACAGCAAGATCACGTTCTTCTTTCTGAAAAGTTTCAACTTCACCTGTTTCTTTATTAATAGCAGTATACTCTACTTCAGAACCATCATAGTTCATACTCTCAAGTTCTTTGTAGTATTTAAGAGCAGACTCTAAGTCGTTTCCTGAAACAGATAAAATAGCTGCATTATAAAGGAAAGACGTATCTACAGGGCTTAATCTATAAGTCATATAATACTTTTTTGCTCCTTCAGAAAAACGCTGAGCTTTGTAATCTTCTGTTGCTAAAGCCAAAACTGTATTAGCTGCATTAAGTTTACCGTTTGTAGCTTGCTCCATACCTTCCTCTATCTCTAAAGCTTTATCGTAAGCACTTACAGCTTCTTGAATTTTATCTAGAGAAATTGAACCATCTTTAAAAATTGCCTGACCTTTAGCCGCATAAAAGCGAGCTTTATATTCCTCATCTGCATCTGCTAACATAGGCTCTGCTTGGTTGAGAAAAGTCATTGCTTCACTATAGCTTTCTTTTTCAAGAGCTTTTTCAGCTTTTTTTATCTCTTTTTTTTGAGCAAAAAGAGTTACTCCAAAAGCCATTAAAGCTACTGTTATAATTCTAGTTTTCATTAGTTTTTATTTTGGGTTTATTATTCTTCACTATCATTTTCAACATCTGTGCCAAGATTCTCCATAGCTTTCTTGCTTTGGTCTTCTTCTATCTCAGCTTCATGTTCTAACTCTTCAACATTATCCTCATCTTGTTTTACTTTGGCTACAGCTGCAATTGCATCGTCTCCTTTAAGGTTAATAAGTCTTACACCTTGTGTTGCACGACCCATAACTCTTAAGTTTTCTACAGATAAGCGTATAGCAATACCAGATTTATTAATAATCATAAGATCATCATCATCTGTTACGTTTTTAATTGCTACCAACTCACCCGTTTTAGAGGTTACAGAAATAGTTTTCACACCTTTACCGCCACGGTTAGTCATACGGTAATCTTCTAAAGATGAGCGCTTTCCGTAACCATTTTCTGAAACTACAAGGATATCTGAGTCGTTGTTGTTAACTACAACCATTCCTACTACCTCGTCTGTTTTTTCATCTGCTAAACGAATACCACGAACACCAGAAGCACTACGACCCATTGGTCTTGTCTTGCTTTCTTCAAAACGAATACACTTACCACTCTTAACAGCAAGCATTATTTCGCTATCTCCAGTTGTTAATTTAGCCTCTAAAAGCTCATCATCTTCCTTAATTGTAATGGCATTAATACCATTTATTCTTGGTCTTGAGTATTGCTCTAATGATGTTTTCTTAACCTGACCTTTTTTAGTTGCCATTATGACATAGTGGCTATTAATGTAATCTTCGTCTTTAAGATCCTGAGTACAAATAAATGCTTTTACTTTATCGTCTGGCTCAATATTAATTAGGTTTTGTATAGCGCGACCTTTAGAAGTTTTACTTCCTTCTGGTATTTCAAAAACACGCATCCAGAAACAACGTCCTTTTTGAGTAAAGAAAATCATGTATTGGTGGTTAGTACCAACAAACATATCTTCTAAGAAGTCTTCATTACGTGTTGTTGATGCTTTTTGACCAACGCCACCTCTATTTTGAGTTTTGTATTCTGTAAGTGGTGTTCTTTTAATATAACCTGCGTGTGAAATGGTAATTACTACCTTTTCATTTGGGATCATATCTTCAATGCTCATGTCTCCACCAGCATACTCGATTACTGAGCGACGCTCATCACCATATTTATCTTTAATTTCTTGAAGCTCGTCCTTAATTATCTGCATACGACGCTCTTTCTTATCAAGAATGTCCTTAAGATCCTCGATAGTCTTCATTAAGTCGTCATACTCACTACGTAACTTATCTTGTTCCAGTCCTGTTAACTGGCGTAAACGCATTTCAACAATGGCTTTAGCTTGTATTTCTGTAAGCTTAAAGCGTTCCATTAATTTTTCTCTAGCTTCATCTGCATTAGAGCTTGCGCGTATTAATGCAATTACTTCATCTATATTGTCTGAAGCTATGATAAGTCCTTCTAATATATGAGCACGTTCTTCTGCTTTTCTTAATTCGTACTTAGTACGGCGTACAACAACCTCATGTCTGTGCTCTACAAAATGATGAATCATATCCTTAAGATTCAACATCTCTGGACGACCATTAACTAGTGCAATATTATTTACACTAAATGAAGATTGTAATGCAGTATACTTATATAATGTATTTAGTACAATGTTAGGAATTGCATCTCTCTTAAGAATATAAACGATACGCATACCGTTTCTATCAGACTCGTCTCTAATAGCAGAAATTCCTTCAATTTTCTTTTCGTTTACCAAGTCTGCTGTCTTTTTAATCATGTCAGCTTTATTCACTTGGTATGGTATCTCAGTTACCACAAGACATTCACGACCTTGTACTTCTTCAAAAACAGCTTTACCACGCATTACAACGCGACCTCTACCTGTTTTAAAAGCTTCTCTTACACCGTCGTAACCATATATTGTACCACCTGTAGGGAAATCTGGAGCTTTTACGTGCTCCATTAAACCTTCTATATCTATATCACTATCGTCAATATAAGCGTGTATACCATCTACAACCTCACTTAAGTTGTGTGGTGGCATATTTGTAGCCATACCAACGGCAATACCAGAAGCACCATTAATTAACAAACCAGGTACACGTGTAGGAAGAACAGTTGGTTCTTCAATAGTATCATCAAAGTTTAAGGCGTGATCTACAGTATCTTTATCGATATCTGCCATCATATCATCTGCAATCTTGCGCATTTTCGCTTCTGTATAACGCATTGCGGCAGGACTATCTCCATCTACAGAGCCAAAGTTACCTTGGCCATCTACTAACATATATCTTAAACTCCATTCTTGAGCCATACGAACCATGGCATCATAAACAGAAGTATCACCGTGTGGGTGATATTTACCTAAAACCTCTCCTACAATTCTTGCACTCTTTTTATGAGATGAGTTTGACCGCACACCTAGTTCGTGCATTCCAAAGAGGACACGCCTATGTACAGGTTTTAAGCCGTCTCGTACGTCGGGAAGTGCACGTGACACAATTACAGACATCGAATAATCGATGTATGCAGATTTCATTTCATCTTCAATATTAATAGAAATTAACTTTTCGCCGTGAGCCATAAATTATATTCGTTTTGGTTCTAAAATCTAACACGGCAATTTAAGCAATTCTTGAGCTTTCATAAGGGTTTAGATGAATGTTTTTAGCGTTTTTATTAACAATTGTTAATGACATATTAGTTAATAAGTTGAAGACGATAAATTTTGATTTAAGATTGAAATGTTTTCTATTAGTATTCGTCTTATTAAAAGGAACGGTTTTTGAACATTTCAAGAGTAATTCACTAATTTTAGAGCAGAAAGAACAAGATTTATGGATGATAATTTTTCACCAAGAGTAAAAGATGTAATAGCATACAGTAAAGAAGAAGCCTTAAGGTTAGGCCACGATTTTATTGGTACTGAACATCTTATGCTTGGATTATTGAGAGATGGCGACGGAAAAGCTATCTCTATATTAGATGCACTTGATGTAGATTTAAACCATTTACGCAGAAAGGTTGAAATATTGAGCCCAGCAAATTCAAATATTGCAACGCTCTCTAATGAAAAGAAAAATCTGCATTTAACTAGGCAGGCAGAACGTGCTCTTAAAACAACTTTTCTTGAAGCAAAGTTGTTTCAGAGCACATCTATTAACACCGCTCATCTCTTATTATGTATTTTACGTAATGAAAATGACCCTACAACAAAGCTGCTTAATAAGCTTAAAGTAGATTATGATGGCGTTAAATCCCAATTTAAAACTATGTCGACAAATGATGATGACTATATAGACCCAATTAAGGCAGAATCTTTCTCTGATGATGATTCGGGCGATGATGAAACAAAGGACAATCCTTTTGAAAATCCTTCAGCTAAGTCTGGCAAAAAATCTAAAACTCCGGTTTTAGATAATTTTGGTAGAGATCTTACAGCTATGGCAGAAGAGAATAAACTTGATCCTGTTGTTGGAAGAGGTAAAGAAATTGAGCGTGTGTCTCAAATTTTAAGTAGACGTAAGAAAAACAATCCTTTACTAATAGGTGAACCTGGTGTTGGTAAAAGTGCCATTGCAGAAGGTTTAGCATTACGTATTGTACAACGAAAAGTGTCACGCATTTTGTTTGATAAGCGTGTGGTAACTCTTGATCTTGCAAGTTTAGTTGCAGGAACTAAATACAGAGGACAGTTTGAAGAGCGTATGAAAGCCGTAATGAATGAGCTAGAAAAGAATGATGACATTATTCTTTTTA
This sequence comes from Croceibacter sp., assembly GCF_002716225.1. Classification (NCBI taxonomy): domain Bacteria; kingdom Pseudomonadati; phylum Bacteroidota; class Flavobacteriia; order Flavobacteriales; family Flavobacteriaceae; genus Croceibacter; species Croceibacter sp. The sequence goes on from NZ_PAZX01000011.1 coordinate 167,200, forward strand.
TAGATGAGATTCATACCATAGTTGGTGCTGGTGGCGCAACAGGTAGTTTAGATGCTAGTAATATGTTTAAACCTGCTTTAGCAAGAGGCGAAATACAATGTATTGGTGCTACTACTTTAGATGAGTACAGACAATATATTGAGAAAGATGGTGCTTTAGAACGCCGTTTTCAAAAAGTAATTGTAGAGCCTACTAACGTAGAGGAAACTATAGAGATACTACAGAATATTAAGAGTAAATATGAAGATCATCATAATGTAACTTATACAGATGAAGCTATTGAGGCGTGTGTAACACTTACCAATAGATATATGACAGACCGCTTCTTACCAGACAAAGCAATTGATGCTTTAGATGAGGCTGGATCTCGTGTACACATTACTAATATTGATGTCCCAAAACAAATTATTGAGATTGAGAAAAAGCTAGAAGAAGTACGCGACTTAAAAAATACTGTGGTTAAAAAACAGAAGTATGAAGAAGCTGCTAAATTACGTGATGACGAAAAGAACCTAGAGAAAGAATTAGCTATAGCTCAAGAACGTTGGGAAGAAGAAAGTAAACTTCATAAAGAAGAAGTTAGTGAAGATAATGTTGCAGATGTTGTCTCTATGATGTCTGGCATACCAGTAAATAGAATTGCACAAACAGAAAGCAAGAAACTTTCAAAATTACCAGAGCAAATTAAAGGCAAAGTAATTGGACAAGATGAGGCTGTAGGAAAAGTTGTTAAAGCTATACAAAGAAACCGTGCAGGATTAAAAGATCCTAACAAACCAATTGGGTCTTTTATCTTCTTAGGACAAACTGGAGTTGGTAAAACGCAATTAGCAAAAGTACTTGCCAAAGAATTGTTTGATAATGAACAATCGCTCATAAGAATAGATATGAGTGAGTATATGGAGAAATTTGCAATCTCGAGATTAGTTGGTGCGCCTCCAGGATATGTTGGTTATGAAGAAGGAGGACAACTTACAGAAAAAGTAAGACGTAAGCCATACGCTGTGGTATTGCTAGATGAGATTGAAAAAGCACATCCAGACGTATTTAATATTTTATTACAAATATTAGATGATGGTTATATAACAGATAGTCTAGGACGTAAAATAGATTTTAGAAATACTATAATTATAATGACATCTAACATTGGTGCAAGAAAGTTAAAAGACTTTGGCCAAGGTGTAGGGTTTGGAACTTCTGCAAGAAAAGATCAAGAAGATGCCAATGCAAGAAGTGTTATAGAAAATGCACTTAAGAAAGCCTTTGCACCAGAGTTTCTTAACCGTGTAGATGATGTTGTAGTCTTTAATGCATTAGAGCGTGAAGACATTCACAAGATTATAGATATTGAATTAGAGAAGTTATACTCTAGAATTGGCGGTTTAGGTTACCACTTAACTTTAAGTGATGCTGCAAAAGATTACATCTCCGATAAAGGATTTGATAAACAATATGGAGCAAGACCGTTAAAACGTGCTATCCAGAAATATATTGAAGATGCATTAGCTGAAGAAATTATTAATTCTAGCTTGAGTGAAGGCGACAAGATTTTTATGGATTTTGACGACGATAAAAAAGAGCTTAGCATTAAAATTGAGAAGCCGGCTGAAGAGACAGAGTCTTAATTTTATCTCAATATAATTTTAAGCATACACTTAAACTAAAAAATCTGCTTTTCATAGCAGATTTTTTTTTATTCCAATTTTATGGCATACTTTCAAAACACTAACAAAAACAGTGCATTAGCCTACTAATTAACTAGGCTTTTAAATTTCATTCAATCAAAATTATAAATTGTTATTTATATAATAATGTTAATGAAATTTGAGTTAAATACACTGCATAACTTATATTATGAAAGTTAAAGAGATAACATTAGACTGCGCTACCTTTTTAATATTTGAAGACTATATGGTGGGCACTATATTTGAAGGAGCAGATTTTAATGAAGAGTGTAAATATAAACTTTGGGATATTTGTAAAACAAATTTTGAAAACCGCAGTTTTGGATACATCTCAAACAGGATACATTCGTATTCTGTTGATCCTACAATTTATCTTGATACCAGCAAAAAGTTTGAAAAACTTAAAGCAATAGCTGTTGTTTCAAAACGTAAAATGCATAGGTCTAACTTTCAATTAGAAAAGCAGTTCTTTAAATCTCCATTAATGCTTTTTGAAGAATTAAATGAAGCGAAAACTTGGATGGCAGAGCAGTTAAACTATTCAAATAGTAGTTCACTATCTACTTGAAAGTGATGTAAAAACTGTACTGTTGTTTCAATATAATCAGACATAATAGCATCATTCTTAATAAAAGGAACTTCTTCCCTATACGCTTCAACAAATTGTTCTAAAAATTTAGAGGTCTTAAGTGGTTTTCTAAATTCTAAAGCTTGAGCAGCATTAAACAATTCAATAGCCAATATTGTTTTTAAATTATTAGATACCTTTAAAAGTTTAGTGGCAGCATTTGCTCCCATACTAACGTGATCCTCTTGACCATTAGATGAGACAATAGAGTCTACACTACTTGGCGTACATAATTGTTTATTTTGGCTAACTATACTTGCACAAGTATATTGAGGTATCATAAATCCGCTATTTAAGCCTGGATTGTCTACTAAGAAATCTGGTAAGCCGCGTAATCCAGATACAAGTTGATATACTCTACGTTCAGAAATATTTCCTAACTCTGCCAAAGCAATTGCAAGAAAATCCATTCCCAAAGCTAATGGCTGACCGTGAAAATTTCCGCCAGAAATAATTTTATCTTCTGCAACAAATATGTTTGGATTATCTGTTACACTATTAATTTCGGTCTTAAATGTTTTATGCACAAAGTTTATTGTATCCTTGGTTGCACCGTGTACTTGTGGAACGCATCTAAAGGAATATGGATCTTGTACACTTGCCTTTTCATCTTCAGCAATTTCACTACCTTCAAGAATCTCTCTAATTCTGTCTGCAGTTTTAATTTGTCCTCTATGCGGTCTTACAAAATGTACCAGCTCATCAAACGGTGATAAGTTGCAATTAAATGCATCCATAGATAATGCGCTTATAACATCTGCTAAGTAACTCATCTTATAAGACTGTAACAGCACATAAACACCATGAGCACTCATAAACTGTGTACCATTTAGCAATGCTAAACCTTCTTTAGACTGCAAAACTATGGGCTCCCAGTTATTTGTTTCTAATACCGTTGCCGCTTTAACTCTTTTATCATCTTGCCAAACTTCACCTAAACCTAAAAGAGGTAATGCTAAATGTGCAAGTGGAGCTAAATCTCCAGAAGCTCCTAATGATCCTTGTTCAAATATGACTGGCAGGATATCTTCATTAAAGAAATCTATTAATCTTAATACTGTATCTAATTGCACTCCAGAATTTCCGTAGCTAAGCGATTGTATTTTTAAAAGCAACATTAATCTAATAATGTCTTTTTGTACAAGATCTCCAGTACCACAAGCGTGAGACTTTACTAGGTTTTCCTGTAATTCTGACAGCTTATCATTAGATATACTAACATTACACAGCGATCCAAAACCAGTATTAATACCATAAACAGGTGTGTTACTCTCTTCTATCTTTGCATCTAAATACTGCCTAGCCTTTTCTATATTTAACTTTGCTTCATCACTTAAAGCAAGCATTTTATTTTCGAATAATATAGTATGAATTGTATTTAATGTCAGTACTTCTGAGCTAATGTAATGAGTATCTCGCATGGTATGTTTTCTGTTGCTTCAAAAGTCGTATTCTCAAAACACATTTGCAAATACTTCGTTAGTATAAAAGCGAGACTTTTATTACAATTATGTTTGTTACTTTTAAATGATAGTTTACAAACACACCCTAAATGTCCTATTTAAAACCAACTTACTATTTCGATTTTGATAATGACCTCATTCAAAACTTAATTTCTGAGGTAAAGAAGGACGATTCTAAAAATAATCAAGCCATTCGTATTTATACTAAGATAAGAGATGAGTGGTTGTATGATCCATATCATATTAGCTTTTCGAAACAAAAATATCGTGCAAGTCATATTGCTCAAAAAACAACAGGCAATTGTGTTGAAAAATCTATCTTGCTAATTGCTTGCTTAAGAGCTTTAAACATTCCCGCAAGATTACACTTAGGTAAGGTTAAAAATCATATTGCTGTGGAACGTTTAGAGGAAAAATTTGGCACCAATGAACTTACACCGCACGGTATGGTTAATGTTTTCCTTAATAATGAATGGTTAAAAATGTCTCCAGCATTTAATGCTACATTGTGTGAGAAATTTAACGTTGAACCTTTAGAGTTTGATGGTTACACTAATAGTTATTTACAACAATATAATACTCAAGGTGATTTGTTTATGGAATATTTAGAAGACTATGGTCATTTTAATGATGTTCCCTTAAAATTTATGATTGAAAACTTAAAAACTCACTATCCTCATATTTTTAAGACAGAAACACACATTACAGAATTTAAAATCTAAGGTCTATTGAAGAGTTAGTGTATGTATTATGACGAACACACAATTTTATAAATTGAGCTTAATCCCTATCATTTATTTTATAATACTTTATAGCTTATATGTATTTAAAATAAGTAGTGTATTAATAGGTGTTCTTATTGAATTATTTACACTGCCTATGATGGGAATATTAGCATTTGCATTTATATATAGTCTAATTCGCTTAGCCATTAAAAAGAACAGAACTAAACTCTCATATATAGCAACTTTACAGCTATGTATTGCTACAAGTTTGGTTATAGGTAGTTTTTTCTGGTAATTTATGCGTCTTGCTGTTGTGGTGCTTCTTGTTGAAACAAATCTATATAAGCCATCCCTAAAGTGTCTATTAAATCTGAAGCTGTTAAACTTTGGAATCCTGTTCTATTAACTGCAATATCACCAGCAGCTCCGTGAAGATATACTCCAAAAACGGCTGCAACAACAGGATCATAATCTTGAGCTATTAAACCAGAAAGCATACCTGTTAACGTATCACCACTACCAGCAGTTGCCATACCTTGGTTGCCTGTATTGTTAATATAAATATCATCGTGATAAACGCTTATTGTATGTGCATTTTTGCAAACGAGTATTACATCGTGTTTTTTAGAAAAAGATTTTGCCTTGGCAAGCATTTCAAAATCATCATTCCACTCTCCTATTAATCGTTTTAATTCTTTAGGATGTGGAGTTAGAATACTTTTTTTAGGTATATGTTGTAAAAGATCGTTTTTATTAGACAACATATTTATACCATCTGCATCTATTACCATTGGGCGCTCTGTTTTTTCTAAAAGACGCTCAAATTCTTGTATGGTGTTATCACTAGTTCCTGCCCCAATTCCAAAACCGATAACAGTCATATCTGTTGGGCAATCTATATCTGTTAACTCATAGTCAGATGCATCTGTAAATACCATTGCTTCTGGAACAGAGGTCTGTAATACTTGATAACCACATCTTGGGATAAAGGCACTTACCATACCTACTCCAGATTTTAAGCAGGCTTTAGTTGCTAGTACTGTAGCTCCTATCTTACCATAACTACCACCAATAATTAAAGCGTGTCCAAATGTCCCTTTATGAGAAAACTTGTGTCGCGGTTTATAAAGTTGTTGTGCTTCAGCTTTATTTATAAGTTGCATTTGAGATGGCGTCTCCATTAAGTACTGCCTATCTAAACCAATATCTATAACATCTAAGTCACCAACAAACGCACCAGTATCTGCTAAGAAAAATGGAAGTTTAGCACTTTGAAAAGCTATAGTGAAATTTGCCTTTATAACTTCATCTAAAGATTTTGTAGCTTCATCAACAAATAAACCCGAAGGCACATCAATAGCTAAAGTAAACGCTCTACTTGCATTAATATGTTTTACTAAATTGGCAACCCAAGGTACTAACGGCCTGTTTAAACCTATTCCAAAAATTGCATCAACAATAAAATCATTATGAGTTAGTTCTGGAAAATCGTCTTCAGATTTTAAAAGCTCTGGCCATTTATTAGTAAGCTCTTTATACCTATCATAATTAATAAGAAAATCTTTAGATCGTTTATCACTGTAGTTAACAACAAAAGCTTTTACGTTGTAACCGTGTTCCAACAAATGTCTAGCAATGACCAAACCGTCTCCACCGTTATTTCCTATACCGCAAAATATCTTTATTTCCATTTGCGCACCTTGTATACGCTGGTGTATTTGGTTAAACACTAAAGTACCAGCGCGTTCCATTAACTCCGTAGAGGTTAAGGATTGGTTTTTTATGGTTAATTGGTCTGCTTCGTGAAGTTGTTTTGCCGTGAAAAGTTTCATTAATACTGGGTTGGTTCTTAAAATTTAAAAGTAAGCAAAAGTTATGCAAAAATCTAACCTTTAAACTACTCAACATTTTTAAAATCCTATGAAACAATGCTTACATTTGCAAACTGAAAATTAATACACTATCAATGAAAAATACAGCACTTACATCAATTCACGAAGCACTTGGCGCTAAAATGGTTCCGTTTGCAGGTTACAATATGCCAGTTTCTTATGAAGGCGTCACTATTGAACATGAAACTGTTAGAAAAGATGTTGGCGTTTTTGATGTTTCTCATATGGGTGAGTTTTTAATTTCTGGCCCAAATGCTTTGGAGTTAATACAAAAAGTAAGTACAAATGATGCCTCTAAACTTACAGATGGTAAAGCACAATACAGCTGCCTTACAAATACAGAAGGTGGTATTGTAGACGATTTGATTATTTACTGTCTAAATCCAGAAAAGTATCTTTTAGTTGTTAATGCTTCAAACATAGAAAAAGATTGGGATTGGATCTCTATGCACAATACTATGGAGGCAGATATGAAAGATTTAAGCTCAGAATATTCTTTACTTGCAATACAAGGTCCTAAGGCTGTTGAAGCTATGCAATCGTTATCACCATACGATTTAAGTAGTATAAAGTTTTACAATTTTGTGGTTGAAGAATTTGCAGGAATAGAGAATGTAATAATTAGTGCTACTGGGTATACTGGTAGTGGTGGTTTTGAGATTTACTGTAAAAATTCTGAAGTAGAACAAGTTTGGAATAATGTATTAGAAGCTGGTAAAGAATTTGGTATTAAGCCAATTGGTCTTGCTGCCAGAGACACCTTACGTCTTGAAATGGGTTATTGTCTTTATGGTAATGATATAGATGATACCACATCTCCACTTGAAGCAGGTTTAGGTTGGATTACTAAATTCACAAAAGACTTTATTAATAGTGATGCTCTTAAAGCTCAAAAAGCTGAAGGTCCACAACGCAAACTTATAGCGTTCGAGATTGAAGATAGAGGTATTCCAAGACAAGGTTATGATATTGTAGATGAAGCAGGAAATACAATTGGTATAGTAACATCTGGTACTATGTCTCCTTCTTTAAATAAAGGTATTGGTTTAGGTTATGTCCCTAGCAATATGTCTGGATTTGGAGAACCTATTTACATTCAAATACGTAAGAAAGCTGTAAAGGCAACAATTGTAAAACTTCCGTTTTACAAGGGCTAAGTAAGCTGTAAACTACATTTTATATCTCAGATTCTAAAAAAATATTAATTCTTGGAGGCAGTGGCTTTTTAGGTAATGCGCTCTATAGGGAACTACTACCCTATTTTAATACGCATGCTACCTATTATACAGACAATGCTACCTTTGAGTCTAACTTTAAATTTCACCAATGGGATTTAGAGTCTGAAGATGTATCAATATTATTAGAGCAGGTTAAACCAAATGTTATAGTTTCTGCATTAAGAGGTTCTTTTGATGCTCAGGTGCACCAACACCTGTCAATTATAAATTACATTTTAAAAAACCCTTGCAAACTTATTTTCTTATCGTCTGCTAATGTGTTTGATGCCTTTACAAACTATCCGTCTTATGAATATGATAAAACATTATCTGAAAGTGTGTATGGTAGATTTAAAATTAAGATTGAAAATGCACTGTTAAGACTGCCAAATAATAAATATAATATCTGTAGGCTTCCTATGGTTTTTGGGGCAAAATCTCCACGATTAATAGAACTTACAGAGCATTATAAAAATAATGTCCCTTTTGAGGTATTTCCTAACGTAGTAACTAATGCTACTACCCACAAAAAACTAACACAACAATTACACTATATAATTAATAGAAACCGTAAAGGAGTATTTCATTTGGGAAGTAAAGACTTAGTGCACCATGACGATTTAATACAGGATATTTGTAAAGAATTAAAGTTTGAAAACCCATTACTTAAAAGTGTATACAACTCAAACGAAGATCGTTATTTAGCTGTAATGCCAAAAGACAACCTATTGCCTAAAAATTTACAGATGACAATTCAGGAAGTTATTAAAGACTCTGTAATCATCTCGTAATTAATTATTACCTTAACATTAAAATATATATACTATGAAACTTACAGAACAACAAATAGAAAACGCATTAAAAGAATTAAAAGGTTGGGAATTTGGAGATGATGCCATTCATACATCTTTTGAGTTTAATAATTTTAAAGAAGCATTTAGTGTAATGACAAGAATAGCTTTTGAAGCAGAAGCACAACAACATCATCCAGAATGGACAAATGTTTATAATGAACTTTCTATAACGTTAAGTACACATGATGCTGGTGGCGTAACAGAAAAAGATATTGAGATGGCTAAAACCATTGAAGATATAATTGACGCAGACTAACCATACTTACATTTAATTAAACCCTAATTAATGCCAAAAAACTATTTTAAAAGTGCCGTATATCTTGCGGTTGTAACATTATTATGCGCCTGTGCGTCCAAAACCACAAGGTATCTTAATACAGAGGACAAAATGTACAACCCAATTTCTTTAGATACTTTAGGAAGTACTAAAGAGTACCAAAGTGTATACCTATATGGTAATGCAGGCAGCAATAAAAATGGTCCAGATGAGGCATTATTACAAAAGTTCCAACAGTTTACTAATCAACATTCAACCAAAGACGATTATTTAATTTTTCTTGGTGACAATGTGTATGCCAACAGGCTAAAAAAAGATAACAACAAGGAACAGTTAGACATGTTGTTAAATGTCTTTAAAACCTTTAATGGCACACCATTAATAATTCCCGGAGAAAATGATTGGAATGAAAATGGTGTTGAAGGTCTTGAAAAATTAGAAGACTACGTTGAAGAGTTTATGGGTAAAGATGAAAATTACCTTCCAGAAAATGGCTGTCCAATAGAAACTATTGATGTAAGTTTTAATACAGAAATCATTGTTATAGATACACAATGGTATATTGAAGATTGGAGCAAGCAAGCAGAATTTAATGCTAAATGTGAAATAAAAACTAGGGAGAAGTTTATAAAAGTTCTTACAGACGAAGTTAGAAAAGCAAGACACAAAAATGTGCTTTTAGTAATGCACCATCCTGTTTACTCTAACGGTATTTATGGCGGAGAAATTTCTAATGATATTCTATTTAACCCTAAACCAGAAAACTTATTCTTACCAACCATAGGTGCACCTTGGACGTTTATGAGAACTCAAGGAGGTTTGTCTAAACAAGATTTACTCAACCCTTTAATGAACGAGCTAATCTCTGAGGTTAAAACAATAGCAAGACAAGCACCCTTAATGTTTGTCTTATCTGCCCACGAACAATCTTTACAGTATATTATACAAGACAACCTACATCAAATTATTTCTGGTACAGGTGGAAAAAAAGAAGGTTCTAGACTAGGAAAGAATGGTATTTATTCTTCTGGAAAAGCAGGATTTGCTGAGTTAAGATTATATGAAGACAGATCTTCAAGAGTTATTTTTTATGAGATAGATGAGAAAGAGAATATAGTTAAAGCTTTTGATAAAGAGGCCTTTGCCTCTCCAGAAGATTATGACCTCTCACAACTACCTAAAACATATCCAAAAACAGTAAAAACAACAATTTATCCTCCAGAAGAAACTAAGGTAAGTAAACGTTATGAAGAGTTTTTTGGAGAACATTACCGCTATTTATACGGTAAGGAAATTGAAGCACAAGTAGTATTACTTGATACATTATATGGTGGTTTAAAAGTAGAACGTGCAGGCGGCGGAAACCAGACCCAATCTTTAAGATTGGTAGATAAGAATGATAAAGAATACAACATGCGTGCTATTGCTAAAGATGCAGAACGCTTTTTACAATCATCTGGTTACAATGATTTAGATTCTGATGTGTATTTTGAAGACACAATTCCTCTGGAAATTATTGAAGACTTTTATACAGCTTCTCATCCTTACGGTGCATTTGCCATACCAAAGCTTGCTGGTGCTATAAATTTAGGACACACCCATCCAAAATTATTTTATGTTCCCAAACAAAAAACATTAGGAGAGTTTAATGAGTATCATGGTGATCGCTTGTATATGATTGTTGAAAAACCAGATAGCGATTTTAACAACGCACATATGTTTGGTTTTAATAAAGAAGTTGAAAGTACTTCAGATTTATTTGAAGAGCTTAGGAAAGATGAAACGAACGTTATTAATGAGAAAGAATATATAAAAGCAAGAATATTCGACATACTTGTAGGAGATTGGGATAGGCACGAAGACCAATGGCGTTGGGCACTTTTAGAGGACACAGAAAATACTGGTAAAAACGTTTACCTACCAATACCAAGAGATAGAGATCAAGTTTTTGCAAAGTTTGATGGAACATTTATTAAAACATTACAAAGTATAGTATCGAGCACTAAACAATTAGGGTTATATGGTCCAGATATAGAGTTTATAGATCCTTTTAGTGAAAGTGCTTTAAACTTAGACCGTGCGCTACTTCAAAAAACTAGTTTAGAAGATTGGCACGAGCAAATTGAACTCATACAAAAAAACATTACTCCAGAAATTGTTGACAAGGCTTTTAATGATATGCCTGTAGAATCTCAAGATGAAGTAACAGAACAAATTAAGAAAGATTTCTTAGCAAGGAAAGCTAATTTAAAAAGCATAATAGAGCGTTATTATGAGAATATTATAAGTTTTCAAACCTTACTCGGTACAGATAAAGATGATCATTTTATCATAACTAAATTACCCGATGGTAAAATTAACATTGAAGCCTATAGAATTAAAGATGGCAAAGATGAAGATCTTATTTTTAATAGAACGTTTAATGATAAAGACACGCATACCATCTGGATTTATGGCTTAGGAGATGATGATGTTTTTGAAATTAAAGGTGATAACACATCTAAAATTAAAATAACAATTGCTGGTGGTCTTGGTGAAGACACCTATAATTTTAGCAATGGAAAAAATGTAATTGTATATGATCAGGAACACCAAGACAATGTAGTTAAAGAAGAAAACGGTGCAAGATTTAGAATAAATGATGTGTATGAAAACCATATTTATGATCCAGAACGCAGGCCAAGTTCTGGAAGTGTATTTGGGCTAAATGTAGCCTATAATCCAGATTTAGGAGCTGTCACAAAGTTGCTTGTGGGCAAAGAGACACTAAAGTTTGAGCGCAACCCATTTACAAAAAAGTTTGACTTACTTACAACTTACTACCCATTAACACAAGCTGTAAGTTTTGAAGGCTCTGCTCAATTTGCCCATTTATTTCACGATTGGAATCTTAAAATCTCAAGCAGAGTAACCAGCAACAATTATACAGAGAACTTCTTTGGTTTTGGAAACTCTACAGACAATCCGTTTTCTAATTATGATGCTAATAGAATTTACACAAGACATTTTTCTGCAGGCGCATCAACTTACTATAAAGGAGAGTTTGGTAGTGCTTTTGAGATTGGTTTCAACTATTACAATGTAGGTACAGAAGCTTCAGAAGTAATATCTGGAACTGGTATAGGAGAGCAAGAAGACTTTGCCCAAATACATTCTACATATCATTATTTAAGCACAAATAGTAAAGGCTTCCCAAATAGAGGAATGGAGTTTAAAGCTAAAGGCTATTTTTCAGATAATTTATCAAGTTCTCAAACAACATTAGCTGTTGATCCGTCATTAACGTTCTGGAATGCTATAGATTCTTCTAGAGATGTTATTTTAAAAACATCTGCTTCTGGGCAATTACGTTTTGGTGATGCCATACCATTTTACCAAAGCGCAAGAATTGGAGGAGAACACAGCTTAAGAAGTTACAGATTACAACGCTTTACAGGACAACAATCTTTAGTAGGAAATGTGGAGTTACAGTATAATTTTAAACCGCTTAAAACTGTTTTCTTACCTATACGCAGTTTAGGATATTTAGGATATGATACTGGTAGAGTTTGGATAGATGATGAGTCTAATTCAAACTGGCACTATAGTTATGGTGGTGGTATAATATTTTCCGTTAGCGGCCTTACCTCTAACCTATCTTACTTTCATGGCGAAGAAGGTGGCAGATTTGCATTCAATATTTCTTTCGGAATTTAAATTTTTTCAAAATACTTTTCTAAAAGTGTAACAAACTTACAATAGCTGTATCTTTAGTATAAAGCAATTGTTTTTTTGACACTAACCGCCACACATATTAATGAAACATTAGAGCGTTGCCGCAAAGGTAATCAACAAGCGCAGCTTTTAATTTACAAACAGTATTATCGTGCTATGTACAACACGGCATTACGCATTGTGAAAGACGAAGCAGAAGCCCAAGATGTCATGCAGGAATCGTTTTTAAACGCCTTTACTAAACTCGATTCTTTTAAAGGAGATGCCACTTTTGGTGCTTGGCTTAAACGTATTGTTGTAAATAACAGCCTAACAGCTTACAGAAAAAACTCTAAATTCAGTGTGGTTGCTTTTCAAGATGTAGAAGAACGGTTAGATGTTCCTGAAGATCAAGGAATATCTAATTCAGACTCAGAAAGCAGTCCTAAAGTAAAACTCATACTAAATACTATGAACTCACTTAAGGATAATTACAGAGTGATCTTAACATTACATCTTATTGAAGGTTATGACTATGAAGAAATTTGTGACATTATGAATTTAACCTATGCAAATTGTAGGACAATGCTGTCACGCGCAAAAGAAAGTTTACGTTCTAAATTACCAGAACTATGAAAGATGAAGAATTAGATAACGTGTTTAAAGATTTAAATTTTGATGTCTTTGAGCCTGAAGAAAATCATGAGGAAGCGTTTTTAAAAAAGCTAAACGCACAAAGTATAGCACAAGCTAAACACCAAAAGGGTGCCATATTTAATCTATGGAAACCGCTTTTATCTGTTGCTGCCTGTGTATTGGTTGGTGTATTTCTTTTTAAAAGCTACACCTCTCCAACTCACGAAGAAACTGCAGATTTAGCAAGTGTTTCTAAGGAAATGAAACAAACTCAAGATTTTTACAGTGTTCTAATTACATCTGAGTTAAGTAAGTTAGAACAACAACAAACACCAGAAACAAAACAATTAATAGACGATACAATGCGCCAGTTAAATGTTTTAGAAAAAGACTATCAAAAATTAAAAAAAGACCTAGTAGATAGCGGTGAAGACAAACGTGTTATTTATGCAATGGTCACAAATTTTCAACAGCGTACTGCATTACTTCAAAATGTATTAGAAACTATTGAGAACATTCAAAAATTAAAAGAACAAGACAATGAAAGCAATATACTTTAATCTACTACTCATACTGGTTTTTCCAGCATTGGTTTTAGCAAATCCTGTTCATGACAAGAACTGGAAAGGAAAATATACTAAAGAGAAAAAAATTAATAAAGAGTTTTCTGTTACCTCAGATGCATTGCTAAACATAAGTAATGATTACGGCAATATAGATATTACCACTTGGGAAGAAAATAGAGTTGTTATTCAAGTTATTATTAAAACAAATGGAGATGATGAGCAAAAGGTAAGAGAAAAGCTAAATGACATTACAGTTAATTTTGAAGCATCAAGTTCTTATGTAACTGCAAAAACTAAGATTGATAAAAATGAAAGTCAAAGTTGGTGGAGTAGCTGGACTGGCGGCAACAATAGCCACAGTATAAATATGGAAATTAATTATATTATAAAGTTGCCAGCCACAAATGCTGTTACTTTAGAAAATGACTATGGTAATATCTCTATAGACAGATTACTAGGTAACGCCAATTTAGATTGTGATTATGGTAAACTTAATATAGGCGAATTATTGGCTGATAATAATAAAATTTCATTCGATTATAATACGGGTTGCACCTTCGATTATATTAAAAGCGCTACAATTAATGCAGGATACAGTACATATTCAATAGAGAAAGCAGGAAATCTTATTATAAGTGCAGATTACTCTAACGGAAGCATTAAAGAAGTAAAAAACCTTCAATTTAATGCAGACTACGGAAGTTTTAAAATTGACAAAGTAAACAACATTCAAGGTGATGGTGATTATTGCACCGTTAAGTTAGGAGATGTTTTTGGCAATGTAGAGTTAACTTCAGATTATGGGAATTTTATAATAGAACGGCTAACCAAAAATGCTGGAAACGTTAGTTTAAACGGCGACTACGCAGGTATGAAAATTGGGTATGACGCCGCTTATGAATTTACATTTAATGTAAATCTTAGCTATGCTGGCTTTACGGGAACAGATGGTTTACAGTTTACGCTTAAAAATAAAAGCAACTCCAATTCTACATACGAAGGATATAACATTTCTAAATCTGCTAAAAACAATTTATTTATAGATTCAGATTACGGAAGTGTAAAAATGAATCGACTTTAATCAATTATCTAATCAATCATAAAAACGAACACATGAAATTTAAATTAATAATCCTCGCAACACTTTGCTTTAGCTTACAATCTATTAATGCACAATGGTGGTCTAATGGTACAAAAGTAGAAGGCAACGGAACTATTAAATCCGAAAATAGATCTGTAGGTACTTATGATGAAGTAAATCTCTCAGGCTTTTTTGATGTTATTTTAGAACAAGGAACCGAAGGAAACTTAACGGTACAAGCAGAGAGCAATTTATTAGAGTACATTACTACAGAAGTAGAAAATAACGCTCTAAAAATTTCAACTAAAAAAGGGTACAACTTACGTACATCTAAACGCATGCAGGTAATAATTACCGTACCGTTTAAAGATATTGACAAAGTTGCGTTATCTGGATCTGGTGATATTATAGGAAAAGATCTCATAACAGCTAAGAACTTTAAGGCCCTTATTTCTGGTTCTGGTGATATCTCTTTAAGTGTTGAAGCTAAAACTATTGAGACTGCTCTATCTGGCTCTGGAGATATCAAGTTAACCGGTACAACAGATAAATTATCTGCAAAAGTTGCCGGCTCTGGAGATATTTCTTGCTATGATTTGAAAGCAAAAGATGTAGAGGCTAAAGTAAACGGTTCTGGAGATGTAGAAGTTTATGCAAGCAAATCATTATATGCTAGAGTTTCTGGTTCTGGAGATATTGATTATAAAGGAAACCCAGCAAATGTAGATAAAAAGACAAGTGGGTCTGGAGATGTTACAGCGCATTAAAAATTTTTACTCAAATAGTAAAACGCCAACTAAAGTTTTTAGTTGGCGTTTTACTTTTAATATATTTCTAAACTTCCTTTACCTTCTCGTATTACTTCGGCTTCATCACCTGTAAGATCTATAACTGTTGAGGCTATATTATCTCCATAGCCTCCATCTATAACAATATCTACGTGCTTGTCCCATTTTTCTAAAATAAGACTTGGGTCTGTAGTATACTCTATAACGTCATCTTCATCTCTAATAGATGTTGAAATAATTGGATTACCTAGCCCACTTACTAATGCATTGCAAATACTGTTATCTGGCACTCTTATTCCAACAGTCTTCTTTTTCTTAAAGACGTTTGGTAAGTTATTATTTCCTGGAAGAATAAATGTATAAGGTCCTGGCAAACAACGCTTCAATATTTTAAATGTACGCGTATCTATTTGCTTTACATAGTCTGATAGGTTACTTAAATCTTCACAGATAAAAGAAAAATTTGCCTTCTCTAGTTTTATATTTTTTAGCTTAGCAATACGCTCTAAAGCGCTTACATTAGAGATATCACAACCAAGCCCATAAACTGTGTCTGTTGGGTAAATAACCAAAGCTCCATCACGCAATGCATTTACCACTTGCTTAATTTGTTTAGGATTTGGGTTGTCTTCGTATATACGTATTAGTTCTGCCATATTTTTAATTTAATCTCTATTAACTTCACTTTCTAACTTTAAGACGTGGTCTCCATCTTCCTGCTTAATATAAAGTGCTTTATTATTTGTCTCTCCATCTCTAGTAACGTCTGTACCTTTTATGGTTTTAGTTACAGATTTAGTATAAGTTTCTACAACCTTTCCGAAAGCTTCACCACTTCCCCATTTCCAGGTTACACTAGTACCTTCTTTAATCATGTTTAGTCTTTTTCTTTAAAATTACTACAAAATATATAATCATATTAGGTTTTTTATGAAGCTTTAACAGTTGTTACACAGTTTTAGCACGACATTTGATTTAGAGGAATTAAAAAAGAAAAATATGACCATTATAAAATCTATATGTATTGCAGTATCTCTTATGCTGTCTCTTTCATGCAGTTCAGATAATTCTAGTACTACAACTCAAGATCCTGTTACAGAAAATCCTCAAGAAGAACCACAAAACCTTGAAGCAGAAGATATATTTGATGTAAGCTATGGCGACCATCAACAACAGGCTTATGACATATACTTACCTGCAAACAGAACTACAGAAGCCACTAAAGTAATATTATTAATACATGGTGGTAGTTGGACAGCTGGTGATAAAAGTGATATGAATTATTTTCTACCTATTTTACAACCACAACTTTCCGAATATGCAATAGTAAATATGAACTATGTACTTGCTAATGAAACTACAGCTGCATTTCCTAATCAGATAACTGATGTTGGTGCAGTAATAGAACACGTGAAAAATAATGCCTCAGAATATCACATAAATCCAACATTTGGAGTTATTGGTCTTAGCGCCGGCGCGCATATTGGATTGCAGTATACATATGCAGAAGATACTAACCAAGATATTAAAATGGCTTGTAGCGTTGTTGGACCTGTAGATTTTACAGATCCTTATTATTCTGAAAACCCTCAATTTCAATTTGTAAACGATTTGGTAGATGAAGATGCTTATCCTGAAGGTACAAATTTCGAAGAGGTTTTAAGTCCTGCATTACAAGTCTCACAACAAAGTGTGCCTACTATATTATTTTATGGAGAAAGTGATCCTTTGGTACCACTAAGTCAAGCTAATGCCATTAACGATGCTTTAGAAGCAAATAACGTTACACACCAATTAACAACTTATGAAGGTGGTCATGCCAATTGGAGTTTAGCAAGCTATGCAGATTTACAATCTAAGCTTTCAATATTTATTAATGAGCATCTTTAAAAACTATCAAGCATAAAAAAAGCTTCCAAAATTGGAAGCTTTTTTTTATTGTATAAAAGAGTACTAAAAAGTTTAGTCTTCTTTAGTTTCTTCAGCTTTAGCAGGCTTCTTAAACTTAGCATACTTGTTCTTAAACTTGTCAATACGACCAGCTGTATCAAGTAATTTAGCTTTACCTGTATAGAAAGGATGAGATGTTCTAGAAATTTCTAATTTCACTAATGGATACTCAGTACCATCAACTTCGATCGTTTCTTTAGAATTAGCAGTAGATTTAGTTAAAAATACTTCGTCGTTAGACATATCTTTAAACGCTACTACTCTATAGTTTTCTGGATGTACACCTTGCTTCATCGTTGTAATCTTTTTCAGTTTGATTTTTAGAAGTGCAAATTTAGTTATTTTACTTTAATTTGCAAGTAGTTATTGTTATTTTTTTAATGCACTATAAAATACAGTGTGCAATGTAACATATTCCTATATTTGTGTACTAAGATAGTATAACCATTAACACATTATACTCATGGAAAACGCTTACAGAAAATCTGCAACCTCTTACGGCATCACGTTAGGTGTCATCTTATCTTTATTAACAGTAATTGGCTATGCTGTATATCTAGACCTATTTACTGCTTGGTGGTTTGGTATACTAAACATACTACTTATTATTGTCTTCGGAATTTTATCTGCAAAGAAAACAAAACAACTAGTTGAAGGCTACACTACCTTTAAACAAGCATTTACAGGCTATTTTATAACAATTGCCTTAGGAACATTTATTAGTACAGTAGTAAGTTTATTAATATTTAATGTTATTGATACAGATGCTGCTCAAATTTTAAACGAGAAGATTATTGAAAACTCTGAAGCTATGATGCAAAAATTTGGTGCACCACAGTCTGAGATAGATAAAGCAATTGTTGCTATGGAAGAAGATAACCAATTCTCTATGATGAATTACATTAAAGGATGGTTTGGTTTCTTGGTATTTTACGCAGTAGTTGGGCTTATTGTTGCATTAATCTTTAGAGAGAAAGATCCTACCAAAGTATAATTCATGCAGTTATCTATTGTCATTCCGCTTTTAAATGAAGGCGAATCTTTAAACGAACTTTATAATTGGATTGCATCTGTGATGCAGTCCAATTCATTTTCATATGAACTTCTGTTTATAGATGATGGCAGTACAGATAACTCATGGGAAATAATTACTGCGCTCTCCCAACAAGACAAAAATGTAAAAGGCATACGTTTTAATAGAAATTACGGCAAATCTCAAGCTTTGCACGCAGGTTTTAAGTGCGTAAAAGGTGATGTGGTAATTACAATGGATGCAGATTTACAAGACAGTCCAGATGAAATTCCAGAATTGTATAACCTTATTATCAAAGATGGTTATGATCTTGTTTCTGGCTGGAAGAAAAAGCGTTATGACTCTAAGCTCACTAAAAACCTACCTTCTAAACTTTTTAATGCAGCCGCAAGGAAAACATCTGGTGTAAAGCTTCACGACTTTAATTGTGGTTTAAAAGCTTACAATCAAGTTGTTGTGAAGAATATTGATGTTTATGGAGAAATGCATCGTTATATACCAGTATTAGCTAAAAATGCTGGATTTACTAACATTACAGAAAAAGTAGTTAAGCACCAAGCCAGAAAATATGGGACAACTAAATTTGGAGCAGAGCGTTTCATTAATGGTTTCTTAGATCTTATTACCATTTGGTTCTTATCTAGATTTGCAAAACGACCAATGCACTTATTTGGCGCACTAGGTGTACTTATGTTTATTATAGGATCTTGTTCTGCAATTTATATTGGTATCTCAAAACTCTATAAACTGGCTCAAGGTTTACCAGCAATACTCGTTACCAACAATCCTTGGTTTTATATTGCCTTAACTACTATGATAATAGGAACTCAATTATTCCTGGCAGGCTTTTTAGGAGAACTTATACTAAGAAGTAAACGCCAACAAGAACGTTATAGAATAGCTGAAACCATAGCGTAATTTACCACATTGGTTTTTCGTATTTTTACACAAAATTTATTGACTCATGACTAACGACCAAGCCATCTTAAAAAAGGCCAACTCTTGGATGACCTCGACTTTTGATGCTGATACTACTGCAAAAGTAAATCACCTAATTACAAATAATCCTACAGAACTTGAAGATAGTTTTTATAAAAATCTTGAATTTGGCACTGGTGGTATGCGCGGTATTATGGGCGTTGGCACAAACAGAATTAATAAATATACTTTAGGAAAAAACACACAAGGCCTTTCTAATTTTATGAAACAGCAGTTTAACGGCGAGCAACTTAAGGTTGTTATCGCTTATGACTGCAGGCATAATAGTAAGTCTCTTGCAAAGACTGTGGCAGATGTTTTTACTGCAAATGGTATAGATGTGTTTCTATTTTCAGACTTGAGAACAACTCCAGAGTTATCTTTTTCAGTAAAATATTTAAACTGTCATTGCGGTATTGTATTAACTGCAAGTCATAATCCGCCAGAGTATAATGGTTATAAAGTGTATTGGCAAGATGGCGGTCAATTGGTGCCACCACAAGATGCTGCTATTATAAATGAAATAGATTCTTTAAAGTATGAAGACATTTTATTTAAAGGACAAGATGAACGCATTACTTATATAGACTGCACTATTGATGAAGCCTTCTTTGCTGCATCTGTAGATAATGGTAGTTTTAATACCCCAAATTCTGCTAAAGAAAATCTTAATATCGTATTCACGTCTTTACACGGTACATCGATAACTGCAATACCACAAGTACTTGAAAGAGCAGGTTATAACAATGTGAATATTGTAAAGGAACAGGCAGAGCCGAACGGCGATTTTCCAACAGTAAAATCCCCTAATCCAGAAGAACCTGAAGCCTTAAAAATGGCTACAGATTTAGCTTTAGCTATAAATGCAGATATTGTAATTGGTACAGATCCAGATTCAGATAGATTAGGTATCGCTGTAAGAGATCGTAAAGATCAAATGGTTTTGCTTAATGGTAATCAAACCATGGTGGTAATGACTTGGTTTTTGCTTGAACAATGGAAAAAAGCAGGAAAATTACATAATGATACTTTTGTAGGCTCCACTATTGTCTCTACACCTATGCTAAAGGTTATGACAGAAGCTTATGGTGCTCAATACCATGAAGGTCTCACAGGCTTTAAATGGATTGCTAAAATGATAAAAGATTTACCAGATTTAGATTTTATTGGTGGCGGTGAAGAAAGCTTTGGATTTATGGTTGGAGATTTTGTGAGAGATAAAGATGCGGTAACCTCTACTCTATTAGCGTGTGAGATAGCGGCTCAATTAAAAGCTGAAGGCTCTTCTATACTAGACAAACTTCACGACCTTTACTCAGAATTTGGCTATTATAAAGAAGAATTAATCTCTCTTGTGAAAAAGGGCAAAGATGGTGCAGAAGAAATAAAGCAAATGCTTATCGAGTTAAGAAACAACCCTTTACAAACTATAGCAGGCGAAACTGTTGTAAAGATGGAAGACTATGCAAACTCTACATCTTTAAACCCTGTTTCCAAAAAAACGACAGAGTTAAATATCCCTAAATCTAACGTTCTTATTTACTATACAGATAAAGGCACTAAAATAGCTGCAAGGCCAAGTGGAACAGAACCTAAGATTAAGTTTTATATAAGTGTAAATAGCACGTTATCTTCTAAAGAAACTATAGACGAAACTACAGCTATTTTAAATTCAAAAATTGCTTCAATAAAATCTCAACTTGGTTTGAGTTAAATATATTCTATGAATTATTTTAAAAAAATAATGAGGTTTGCGATACCTTATAAACGCTATGCCTTTTTAAATATATTCTTCAATATTTTATATGCATTGTTTAGTGGTCTGGCATTTATGTCACTAATACCTATGATGCAGGTATTATTTGATCCTGAAGATATAAAGGTAACCGAAAAGCCTGTATATACAGGTATTACAAATATTAAGGATTATGCAGAAAACTCTTTGAACTACTTTATTACAAATGTAGCTGGCACAGACAAAATGCAAGCTTTAATTATTGTAATCTGCTTAGTTCTAGGCTTATTTATATTAAAGAATCTCTTTAGTTATTTTGCCATGTATTTTATCACCTTTTTAAGAAATGGTGTTTTAAAAGACATTCGCAACACATTGTATGATAAGATAACAGAACTTCCTATTTCCTTTTACTCTGAAAAACGTAAAGGTGATACTATTGCAAGAATGACTAGTGATGTTTTGGAAATTCAGCATTCATTTTTATCTATCTTAGAGCTTATAGTAAGAGAACCACTAACAATAATCTTCACTTTAATATTTATGTTAGCGCTAAGTGTTAAGCTTACCATCTTTGTGCTCATTTTTATTCCGGTATCTGGATTTTTAATTTCCTTGGTCGGTAAATCTTTAAAGAAAAAATCTGATAGAGTCCAGAAAGAACAAGGTGTCTTACTCTCTGTATTAGAAGAAACTTTAGGTGGCTTAAAAGTGATAAAAGGATTTAATTCTGAAGCGTATTTTACAGAAAAATTTGAAGAGTCAACAAACAGACATTTTAAATTTTTAAATAGCTTAGTTAACCGAAACAACTTAGCAAAACCTGTTAGTGAAGTATTAGGTATAGGAATTATTTCTGTGCTCCTATATTATGGTGGCCGCTTAGTGCTGGTTGAAGGCAGCTTTGATGGCCCAGAGTTTATCACATTTATGGCATTAGCATACAACATACTAACTCCAGCTAAGGCAATTTCTAAGGCTAGTTATAATGTTAAACAAGGAAATGCAGCAGCAGAGCGTGTCCTAGAAATTTTAGAAACAGAGTCACCTTTAAAGGATAAACCAAATGCTAAGGATAAAGTAGATTTTACTACCAATATCGATATTAAGAACGTTAACTTTAAGTATGAGAATGACTATGTTTTAAAAGACTTTAGCATTACCGTTCCTAAAGGACAGTCTGTAGCTTTGGTAGGACAATCTGGTAGTGGTAAGAGTACCATAGCCAACCTAGTAACACGTTTTTACGATGTAAATGATGGTGAGATTACTATTGATGGTGTAGACATAAGAGATCTTAAAAAGAAATCTCTAAGGCATTTAATGGGCTTAGTAACACAAGATTCTATATTATTTAATGACACTATAAAGAATAACATACTATTAGGTAAACAAGATGCTACAGATCAAGAAATTATTGAAGCTCTTAAAATCGCAAATGCTTGGGAGTTTGTAAAAGACTTGCCAAAAGGTATTGATACTAATATTGGTGATAGTGGTAATAAATTAAGTGGAGGTCAAAAACAAAGACTCTCTATTGCTCGTGCAGTACTTAAAAATCCACCTATTATGATTTTAGATGAGGCTACTTCCGCTCTAGATACAGAAAGTGAACGTCTTGTACAAAGTGCGTTAGAAAACATGATGCTAAACAGAACATCATTGGTTATTGCACACCGTTTATCAACTATTCAAAATGCAGATAAAATTGTAGTCATGCACAGAGGTGAAATTGTTGAAGTTGGCAAGCACGACGAGTTACTAACACTAAATGGAACTTATAAAAAATTAGTAGACATGCAGAGTTTTGAGTAAACCCTTCAAAAACTATTAAACAAAAAAAGGTCTGCTTTAATAAAGCAGACCTTTTTAATTTTATAACAGATTATTTACCAGTTAGTCGTTGTGCTTACTTCTTCAATTGCACCAACATCTGCTAAATAACGCTCAGCATCTAAAGCTGCCATACAACCTGTACCTGCAGCAGTAATTGCTTGTCTATACTCTTTATCTTGAACATCTCCACTTGCAAATACACCAGGAATATTAGTTTCTGTAGTTTTTGGCTTAGTAACAATATAACCTGTATTATCCATATCTATTTGTCCTTTAAAGATATCTGTATTTGGCTTATGGCCAATAGCGATAAAAAGTCCTGTAATATCAATAGTTTCTTTTTCGCCAGTTTGGTTGTTTTTCATTCTTAAACCTTCAACAACTTGCTCTCCTAAAACTTCATCAATCTCTGTGTTGTAACGTAAATCTATGTTCTTTGTATTTGTTACTCTATGTTGCATAGCTTTACTTGCACGCATTTCATCTTTACGCACTAGCATTGTTACTTTATTACATATTTTAGATAAGTATGTAGCTTCTTCTGCTGCAGTATCTCCACCACCAACTATAGCCACATCTTGACCTTTATAGAAGAAACCATCGCACACTGCACATGCAGATACACCACCGCCACGTAGGCGTTGTTCACTTTCTAAACCTAAGTATTTAGCAGATGCTCCTGTCGAAATTATAACAGTATCTGCTTCAATCCACTTATCACCATCTACTTGTGCTTTATGAATACCACCTTTTTCAGTAGCAAACTTTACTTCAGTAATCATACCTATACGCACCTGTGTACCAAAACGTTCTGCTTGTTGTTGTAATTGTACCATCATAGTAGGTCCATCTATACCTTCTGGGTATCCAGGGAAATTATCTACTTCTGTTGTTGTAGTTAATTGTCCTCCAGGTTCCATACCAGTATACATGATAGGGTTCATATCTGCTCTAGCTGCATAAATTGCTGCTGTATATCCTGCTGGTCCAGAACCAATAATCAGGCATTTAATTCTTTCAGTTGTTTCGCTCATAGTTCTTGTAATAGTCTAATACAAAAGTAGGGTTTTGTAGGTAAAACTTACAAAGGGATTATGGTATGTTACTATTATATAATTGTTATATTTTATAATAACATAGGTTAGCATTTATAAAATAAGGCTTAACTAAATTTTAGGACCCAATTTTGGCGGAAGAAGATTATCCTAGATAACTTTGAAATACACAAAAAACTATAATTATGAATTCTACTATATTATTGAATAACAGACCAGAAGGTCGCCCACAAGAATCTGACTTTAAATTTGAAGAAAGCGAGAAACCTTCTGCAAAAGATGGTGAGATTTTATTAGAAACAAAGTACGTTTCTGTAGATCCTTATTTACGCGGAAGAATGAGAGATCAAAAATCATATATAGAACCGTTTGAACTTAATGAGCCTATAACCTCACATATTATTGCTGAAGTTATAGAAACTAAAAACGATAATTTTAAGGAAGGTGATTTAGTAACTGGAATGTTAGCTTGGAAAAAATATCAAACTACTTATGGAGAACAACTAAATAAAATTGATACAGATTTAGCGCCAGCAACGGCTTATTTAGGAATTTTAGGTATGACAGGTCTTACAGCTTATTTTGGTTTAACTAAAATTGGTGAACCAAAAGATGGCGAAACCTTAGTTGTGTCTGGCGCAGCTGGTGCAGTTGGTACAGTTGTAGGACAGATTGGAAAAATTAAAGGTTGCAAAGTAATTGGTACAGCTGGTACAGATGATAAAGTTGAGCTTTTAAAAGACAAGTTTGGTTATGATGAAGCTATTAATTATAAGACTACAGACAATATGAAAGAGACCATAGCTTCTGCAGCTCCTAATGGCGTTGATGTTTATTTTGATAACGTTGGCGGAGATATTACAGATGCTGTTTTAGCTAATATTGCTAGAAACGCAAGAGTGATAAACTGTGGTGCTATTTCAGTTTATAATGATACCGAAACACCTACAGGACCAAGAGTTGAACCTATCTTAATAAAAAATAGTGTGTCTATGCAAGGATTTACAATTGGTAATTACCAATCTCAATTTAAGGAAGGTATGCAACAATTAGGAAAATGGTTAAAAGAAGATAAATTAACCTATTCTGAAACTATAGTTGAAGGTTTTGATAATATTCCACAAGCTTTTATTGACTTATTTGACGGGAAAAATCAAGGTAAGATGATTGTTAAGGTTTAATCCTTAAAAGACACATTCCAATTTAAATTAGGGTCATAACATATATGGCCCTTTTTTATGTATAAAGGAGATTCAAAATTATTGGTGTACAAGCTACCTGTACCTAATCCTTGATACATAGAAGTGTCTAGATTATAGGTGAATTGAGAAATTGCATTTAATCCAACATTACTTTCTAGAGCACTTGTTAACCACCATCCAACTTTAAGAGACTTGGCTAATGAGATCCAAGACTTTGAACCTTTAAAGCCACCTATTAAGCTAGGCTTAAGAATTATATATTGTGGTTTTATTGTATTAAGTAACCTAGATTTATTCTCAGATTTAAAAACACCTATTAACTCTTCATCTAAAGCTATATCTAACGGTGTTTTTTCACAAAGTTTAGCCATCTCTTGCCACTGGCCTTGTTGTATAGGTTGCTCTATGCTATGTAATTTAAACTCACTAAGGGTCTTTAGCTTTTCTAAAGCATCTTTAGTAGAAAATGCGCCATTGGCATCTACTCTAATCTCTATATCTTTTTCAGAAAATTGAGATCGTATATATTTCAATAACTCTATTTCAGATTGAAAATCGATTGCACCTATTTTTAATTTAATACACTTAAAACCTTCTTTAATCTTAGTTTCTATCTGAGATTTCATAAAGCTTTTTTCTCCCATCCAGACCAATCCGTTTATAGGAATACTATCGTTTCCCTTTGTAAAATCAGATGGAAAAAGCTCATATGGATGTTCTGATTCTAAAGACTTAAATGCCATTTCTAACCCAAATTGTATAGAGGGAAACTCTTCCAATTTTTTATATAGTTTAGGTAAACCTAAATGAATATTGCTGCACACCCAGTTTAATGTATACTCATAATCCTTTCTGTCATCTACACTTAAACCTTTTAATAATCCACATTCTCCAATTCCTATAGCATCGTCATTAGTGACTTTTAAAAACCATGAGTCTTTTGTTTTCAAGATGCCTCTTGAGGTTCCGCTAGCTTGTTTAAATTGTAAAGTATGTTTAAAATATTGCGCTGTCATTCAGAATTATAAATTTTTAAATTTATTGAATTTCCTTAGGGAATATAAGTTTGTAAGAAGTTCCTTTTGAACTAGATTTTACTTTAAGCTCACCATCAAGCTGTCTTGAGAGTAACTCAATTAAACGGTGTCCTAAAGAGTTTGATTTCTGGACATCTTTAATATTAAACCCTTTACCAAAGTCTTGAAAGCTTAATGTGTAATGAGTTTCATTTGAGGTTAATGTGATATTAAACTTTACAGATCCGTCTTTAGATTGACCGTATTTAAAGGTATTGGTTAATATCTCATTTACAATAAGACCTATAGGAACCGCTTTTTCTACATCTAACTTATCTATTGATGAAATAATATAGTTAGTAACATCTGTTTTTCCGAAAGATGAAATAAGGTTACTACATAGTTGCTCTACATAATCCTTAAAGGTTATTTCACCAAATTGATCAGATTCATATAATCGTTTATGAATAAGTGCCATAGAGTGTACTCTATTTTGCCCTTCAAGAAAGGCTTTTTTGGTAGCTTCATCTTCCACCGTATTACTTTGCAACCCTAATAGACTAGAAATTGTTTGCAAGTTGTTTTTTACACGATGGTGAACCTCTTTTAATAACAGTTCATTTTCTTCGTTTTTAATGATTAGCTCTTCATTTTGAGTCTTAATCTTTGATCGTGCTTTTACTTTAAAACTGTAATTTTTATAAAAAACTACTATAAGTATAATTAAAGTAACCAATACAAAAATCATTAAAACTGTTTGAAGTTGTTTTAAATCTCGTTTAGCAGCTTGGTTTAATAACTCTAATCGTTGTTTCTTAATTATTGTGCGTTGGGTGCTATTTTCTAATGAAGATAATAACACTATAGATTGATTTTTCTTGCTTATGATATCTAAGGAATCTCGTAAATCAATAAAATTTCTATAGTAAAATGCCGAAGAATCTACTTTATTAAGTTGTTTATAATAATCTCCTCTTAGTTTAAGATATGTAAGGTCTGCATTATAAATCGATTTTTGTCTCTTTCGTTCAAAAACACTGTCTAAAACCTTATTAGCTTCATTAAGATCTTGTTCGTGCAAATAAACTTTAGCCATCAACAACCACTTGTGAATTCTATTATCTACATCATTAATGGTATAGCTTTCTTCAATATCTTCTTTAAGTATAGGGATAGCATTATTAAAATTATCTTGCTCAATATTACAAGCAATAATGTTCCCTTTTAACTGGTTATAATAAAACTGTTTGGTGTATTCTATATACCACGATTTCTCTTCGTAGTCTTTAGTGTTTAAAATTGGCTCAAGAGCTTTAAGACCTTTTTTAAAATTTGCTCTAGCACTATCAATTTTATAAGCTTTAAAAAACAGCTCACCTAATTTCTTATAGTAAGTCATTTTAGAAAACGAACCATTTTCTGGCTTATAGGCTAAATCTTTAAAATCCTGAACAGCTATATCATAAAGACCAACATCTGCATATAAATCATAAAACGTTTTAATGTATCCTAACCTAATTCTCTCTTCCCTTATTTCAATGGCTTTCGCAAGATCTACATTAGCTCTATATATTTCCTCAAGCATTATTAAAATATAACTGTAGTTCTCAAAACTAAAATTATCTTTCTTAGTTTTTAAAGTTTCAAGAATTGGTAATGCCTTACTAAACTTTGTTAGACTATGATAAGTTGATGCTAAAGGAAAACCTATTTTGTCTTTTAGATTAGCATCTATAGCAGTTTGGTAATAATGGTGTTCTAATACAGTCTCCCATTCTTGTGGTGTTAAATAGGTAAAAACAGAAGTGTCTCCTTGGCGCTTATCATACCACATGCCTAGTAGTTTCTCTACATTTTCATGTTGTTTTAAAAGAGTGTCTTTTTTGGTCTCTGTTAAAGAAGTGTCTTGCCCCAGTAAATTCTGAAAGCTAAAAATTAAAACAAATAAACACGTTAAAAAGATTCTCAACTACTCTACATTTTTAGTAAATATACTCTATTAGCTATGCATTAAAAACTAAAAGCTTCACTGCAAATAGTATTGCAAACAAAAACGTACTTAGTGCTACTTTTTTAAGTTCTGGATCTAAGAACATAGGTTCTTCTGTTTTTCTAACTTTATTAAAGTGAATAGCCAATATAATAAAGGAAACTAATGGCAGTATACTCCATAATGTATTATAGGTTAAGCAGGTATATACTAAAAAAGATAGCAATGCTAAAATCCCTAAACATTGATGATACACTTTAGCTTTATGCCATCCCATTTTTACAACGAGCGTGTGTTTACCAGAGTTTT
Source organism: Croceibacter sp. (assembly GCF_002716225.1). NCBI lineage: Bacteria > Pseudomonadati > Bacteroidota > Flavobacteriia > Flavobacteriales > Flavobacteriaceae > Croceibacter > Croceibacter sp. The sequence continues at coordinate 195,809 of NZ_PAZX01000011.1, forward strand.
TGTCACTATTAATATCTCTCAAGTTATTTAAATTTAAAACTGCTGTACTTAAACAGCCTATAGTTATTGCAGGTAGGAAAACTGTAAAGTTTAAGGCCTTAGTGTAAAGAAAATAACAACCTACAACACTCACCAGTCCAAAAAATATAAACACAAAAACATCTCCTAATCCTTTATAACCATAGGCAGAGTTTCCTACTGTATATTTAATAGCTGCAACAATTGCTGCAATGCCTAATGCAAAAAACACTACAGATAATATAAAATTATCCTTTCCAAAAGCTGTGTAAATAAGTAGCAGTGCCAGAACAAGTGTAACTAAAGATGTAAGAATAATTCCATTTTTCATGGCCTTATGAGATATTAAGCCACTTTGTATTGCGCGTTTAGGACCAATACGCTCTTCATTGTCTGTACCTTTTACACCATCACCATAATCATTGGCAAAATTAGAAAGTACCTGTAAACCTAAAGTGGTTGCTATAGCAAGCCAAAATATTGAAGATAATAATAAGTTAGAAGAAGATTGAGTTGCTTTAATGCCTATCGAAGCTCCTACTATTATACCAGATAATGATAATGGCAATGTTCTAAGCCTTGCTGCCATAACCCAAGACGTAAATAAAGATGTAGACATATTAATCCATTATTTTTACTAAAAATTCTTTTAAGAGATCTCCGCTTGGTATTGCATTAGAGTCTACGCCCTTACTTTTTAAATCCATAACTCTTAATAAAGATATAGCCTTACTAGAATCTCTCATTGAGTAATTTCTAGCCGCAGTAATGTAATCTTTAGAAAAGTAAGGACTTATTCCTAAAGCTGTTGCCACAGATTTGTCGTTTATATTAGATAAGCTGTGAACTTGTAAAAGTTTGCTAAAAAAACTAAATAACAATGCACTAGTGAGTACAATAGGGTTGTCTTTAGGGTTTTGCGAAAAGTAATTAATTATGCGGTGTGCTTTTAATTTATTCTTCTCTCCTATTGCATTTTGTAATTCAAAATTATTGAAGTCTTTACTTATCCCAATATTTTCTTCAATATGTTCTGGTGTAATTTCTGTACCCTTAGGTAATATAAGTTTCAATTTATTTAACTCGTTACTTACTTTACCTAAATCTGATCCCAAGAACTCTGCCAGCATATGAGACGCCTTTTGAGTTATACCATAACCTTGAGATTTTAATGTACGTATAATCCAAGGACTAATTTGGTTGTCATATAGTTTTTTACCTTCAAACAATACGCCTTCTTTATTAAGCGCTTTGTATAGTTTTTTTCGTTTATCAAGTTTTTTATACTTGTAGCAAACAACAAGTAATGTTGTAGGCTGCGGATTTTCCGCATAGCTTACCAACTTTTCAATAGTTCTAGATAAATCTTGAGCTTCTTTTACAATAATTACCTGTCGTTCGGCCATCATCGGGTAACGCTTGGCATTGCTTACAATATCCTCTACAGAGACATCACGGCCATATAGCGTCATTTGGTTAAAACCTCGTTCTTCTTCAGTTAAAACATTATCTTCTATATAATCTGAAATCTGATCTATAAAAAAAGCTTCTTCGCCATATAGAAAATAGAAAGGCTTAAACTTTCTATTCTTTATATCAGTTAGTATTGTTTGTAAATCTTGTAATGCCAAAATTATCTTGTCGTTTGTATATGGTAGTTTACCTTTGTATTGTGATGATGCCACTTAACTTTCCACGCTACGCGTTCCGATTCAAAAGTACCGAAAAAAAGGTGCATATCTTCGATGAGATTCGCAAAAGATTCTTTGTTCTTACACCAGAAGAATGGGTAAGACAACATTGTGTGCAATTTTTAATTGAGGATCTTAACATTCCTAAATCTTATATTAATGTTGAGAAAGAAGTGAAGGTTAATAGTATGTCTAAACGATACGATATTATCTCTTTTAATAAAGATGCCGGTATTCATTTAATTGTGGAGTGCAAGGCACCACATATTAAAATTAACCAAGAAACTTTCGATCAAATTGCAAGATACAATCTCACTTTAAATGCTAAGTATCTTATGGTTACTAATGGGTTACAACACTATTACTGCCAAATGAATGTGGATACCGAATCCTACACCTTTTTAAAAGAGCTTCCAATGTATAATTTGGACTAATTTTTACAAAATTTTAGAGTTAGCTACACCTCTAATTAACGTTTGTAAAGAATTTAGCTTAAAATAATCCTAAAGTCAATATTTTCTAAATCTCTAAGATTTTCAATTCTTAACTTTAAAAGAAAAAACTATGACAACCTTAAAATTTAGAGACGGAGACAGTATACCATCAATAGGATTGGGAACTTGGAAATCTGATCCAGAAGATGTAAAAAAAGCTGTAAAAATTGCGTTAGAAAATGGTTACAAGCATATAGATTGCGCCGCAGCTTATGACAATGAAGATGCTGTAGGAGAAGCTTTTAAAGAATCTTTTGAAAACGGAAACGTTAAGCGAGAAGATATTTTTGTTACATCTAAACTATGGAATAACGCCCATAAAAAAGAAGATGTAATTCCTGCACTTAAAAAGACGCTAAAAGATTTAAATCTTGATTATTTAGACCTTTATCTTATGCACTGGCCAGTTGCATTTAAACCAAGTGTAAATGGCTTTCCAGAAAAAGATGAAGACTATTTATCTTTAGAAGAAGCACCACTTCATGAAACATTAAATGCAATGATTGAAGCAAAGAAACAAGGTTTAATTAAACATGTTGGTGTCTCAAACTTTAGCAAAGAAAAGCTAGAAAGCTTGAAAGGTAAAGTTGAAGAAATGCCAGAAATGAATCAAGTTGAATTACATCCTTACTTACCTCAAAACGATTTATATTCATATTGTTCTAAAGAAGGTATTTTGCTTACAGGATATTCTCCATTAGGAAGTGGTGACAGATCTGAAGGAATGAAAGCAGATGATGAGCCATCATTATTTGAAGATGATACTATTAAGAAAGTTGCAGAACGAAATAATATTTCAAAAGGTCAAACTTTAATTGCTTGGGCAAAACAACGCGGTACAGCCGTTATTCCTAAATCTACAAATGAGGGTAGGATTAAAGAAAACCTCGAGAGTGATAATATTGAGCTAAGCAAAGAAGACTTAGAAGATATAGCTAATATTGGTAAAAACTACAGATTTATTGATGGCGAATTCTTTGTGACAGAAGGTAACAGTTACTCTAACATTTATGACGAGTAATCCCTAAAGTATTCTTAACTATACTACTAATACTAGCTATTCTCAGTATATTTAACATCTAACCAAAATTTAAATATTATGATTAAGATTTTAGCTTTAATACTTACCATAGCTGGTGCCATAGGTTTAGTAATTGGCGTTTTAGGAGCTTTTGGAAGTATGAATGTAGGTTTAAGTCCTTGGGCATTATTAATAATTGGTATCGTATTTTTCTTTGCAGGCGTAGGCATGCTTAAAACGAGAAAAGACACAGATCAAATAGATGCTGACAACTAAGCTACATTAGTAAATTATATAAATTAAAAGGGATTCGTATTGAATCCCTTTTTTCATATCTACTATTCAATATTCTGTTTAATTATTTCTTCGTATATTTAAACAAAAAATTGTTTTGAAAAAGAATATTGTATTAATTGGTGGCTCAAAAGGAATTGGTTTAAGTAAAACTGAACTATTGCAGGACGACCACAACCTTTTTGTTGCTTCTAGAACTACAGGAGAATTAGACACCTCTCTAGTAACCCATTTAGAGTTTGATGTACAAAAGGATGACATCACTTCATTAAATTTACCAGATCAAATCGATGGTTTGGTATTCTGTCCTGGCAGTATAAACCTTAAGCCATTTAAAATGCTGAAACCTTCAGATTTTGAAGAAGACATAAACATCAATTTCATGTCTTTAGTCAAAGCTGTTCATGCATTGTTACCAAAGCTAAAAAAGAGTGAGCAAGCTAGTCTTGTATTTTTTAGTACTGTTGCTGTAAAAGTAGGGATGCCATTTCATACCAGTGTAGCAGCCGCAAAAGGCGCAATCGAAGGTTTTGCAAAAGCATTAGCTGCAGAGTATGCACCAACATTTAGAGTAAATGTAATAGCACCATCACTCACAGATACACAACTAGCCGCTCAACTTCTTAATAATGACAAGAAACGAGAAAAAATAAATGATAGGCATCCTCTAAAACGGGTAGGAACAACTGAAGATATAGCTGCAATAGCAAAGTTTCTTCTCACAGATCAAAGTGCTTGGATTACAGGTCAAGTTTTTGGAGTTGATGGAGGTATGAGTACTTTAAACATTAATTAAAATGTCAAAAAAAGTTTCAATATTCTGGTTTAGGAGAGATTTACGCTTAGATGATAATGTAGGGTTTCTAGAAGCCTTAAAAGCCGATTATCCTGTTTTACCCTTATTTATTTTCGATAAAGACATATTAGATAAACTTCCTGAAAATGATGCTCGCGTCACGTTTATTTTTGAAACCCTACAAGAAATGCGTAAAGAGCTACAGGATGACTATGATAGTAGTTTAGCAATGTTTCACGATACACCTGAAAAAGTATTTAAATCTTTAGTGAAAGATTATCAGGTTCAAGAGGTGTTTACCAACAGAGATTATGAGCCATATGCAAAAGAGAGAGACTCAAGTATTAAGGAATTACTAAGCAAGAATAATATTTCATTTAATACATATAAAGATCAAGTAATATTTGAAAAAGACGAAGTAGTTAAAAAGGATGGCGATCCTTACTTAGTGTATACGCCTTACAAGAATACGTGGAAAGAGAATTTTAAAGACCACACTTTAAAGATTCATTATACATCTCAACATTTAGATAATACCGTAAAAAACACAAGACTACCAAATGTGTCTTTATCTGAAATGGGGTTTAAAAAATCCTCAATTTCATTTCCTGAGTACGATACTTCTCCAACATTAATTGAAAACTACAACGATACTAGAAACTTTCCAGCCAAGGATGGTACATCTAATCTAAGTCCGCATTTAAGGTTTGGTACAGTTGGTATTAGAAAAATATACAAGAAAGCTATAGATGCTAAAGACGAGACATTCTGGAACGAATTAATTTGGCGAGAATTCTTCATGCAGATACTTTATCATTTTCCGGAAACTGTAAATAATGCTTTTAAAAAGAAGTACGACCGTATAGAGTGGCGTAATAATGAAGAAGAATTTGAAAAATGGAAAAATGGTACTACTGGTTATCCTTTAGTAGATGCAGGTATGCGCCAGTTAAATGAAACTGGCTTAATGCATAACCGTGTACGTATGGTAGTAGGAAGCTTTTTGTGTAAACACTTATTAATAGATTGGCGTTGGGGCGAAGCATATTTTGCAGAAAAACTGTTAGATTATGAAATGTCCAGCAATGTTGGTAATTGGCAATGGGTTGCAGGCTCTGGTGTAGATGCTGCTCCGTACTTTAGAATTTTTAACCCAACAACTCAAATAGATAAGTTTGATAAAAATAAAACATACATTAACCATTGGGTTAAAGAGTACAACACAGATAAGTATCCAGAAAAGATGGTAGACCATAAAGAAGCTAGAGAGCGTTGTTTAAATGCTTATAAATCTGCTTTAAATTAAAAGCAACAACAATTTTACTTATACAACTAACCTTCAGTCACTTAATTACTGAAGGTTTTTTTAGTTTATAAACGCCCTCATTTTAATTAACAAACCTTCACATCATTTAACATAACAATAAGTAATCTGAAATACCAAAGCCATGCAATCTCTGTTATCATGGTTCAAACCAAAAACTAAAACAATGAAAAAAGTTATGGTGCTTTCAGCACTTTCTATAGGAATCTTAGCAACATCATGTGTATCTAAGAAAAAGTATGTTCAATTACAAAACGAATATGACAATACAAGATCTACTTTAACTAAAACTCAAGTTGAAAAAGAGGAGTTACAAGCAAAATACAATTCTATTCAGGATCGTGTTGAAGCTTACAATACTAAAATTAATTCTCTTAAAGACGAGAGTGATGCTAAATTTGAAACAGTTGGTGATGTCGCTGTAATTTCTGAAAATCAGAAAAAGCAAATGAGAAAGACATTGCAAAACGTTGATCCTCAAAAACTAGCTAATGCAAAAACCTTACAAGACTCAATTAACTTAGCTGTAGGTTATAGCTTAACCAAGTCTATGAGAGAGAATTTTGATGGTAACGATGAAGATATTGATGTTAATATCGACGAGACTGTGGTAATGATCTCTGTGTCAGACAAATTATTATTTAATAGTGGTAGTTATAGAGTTAGTAATAAAGCTAATAGCTTGTTAGAGCGTTTAGCTGCTGTTATAAACTCAGAACCAGCTATTGAGGTAATGATTGAAGGTCATACAGATGATCGTACAGTAAAACAAGGAAGTTATATTAAAGACAACTGGGATTTAAGTACAGAACGTGCTACAGCTATTATTAGAAAACTGGCAGACGACTATAATGTTGCTCCAGAAAAAATGATTGCTGCTGGTCGTAGTTCTTATAAACCTTTAGTGGCTAATGACTCTAATGAAAACAGAGCTGCTAACAGACGTACAAGAATTTTAATTCTTCCAAATCTTGATAAGTTCTTTGCACTAATGAGTAAAGAAGGATAATCACAATTCAATTTTAATTTAAAAAGGCTTTCTAAATTTTAGAAAGCCTTTTTTTATTGTGATATTTTAAAATATATAGTTTTAAGGTATGCACCTTCTGCAAACGCTATAGGATGATCGTCATCGTGAGCTGTTCTATCTAAAACTTTATAAGTAACATTTTGTTGTTTTAAAGCTTTTTCTGCCATAGCATAAAAATCTTGAGCCTCTACTCTACTGCTACAAGATGCCAATACAAGTGTGCCATTTTTAGATACAAGTTGTACACCCATTTTAGCAAGTTGCGCATATTTTTTTAAAGCTTTTTCTACGTCTGTTGCTTTCTTTGCAAAACTTGGAGGATCAATAACTACAACATCAAACTTTCTGTTCTTTTGTATGAGCTGTTGTAGTTTTTCAAAAGCGTCTCCTTCAATTATATGATGTGTACCTTTATGGTCATTTAAAGTTGCATTTTCCTTAGCTACTGCCAATGCCTGTGCACTAATATCCAAACTAGTAACATCTTTTGCTCCTTTAGCTAATGCATGAACAGAAAAACCTCCAGCATAGCTAAACACATCGAGAACAGATTTTCCTTTGCTCAACTCTCCAACACGTTTTCTATTGTATCTGTGATCTAGGAAATATCCTGTCTTATGACCTTTTATAACATTGGCCTTAAAATTAATACCGTGTTCAAAAAAGTGCACCTCTTCATCTTCTAGGTTTCCATACAGAATAGATCCATCAGACAAACCTTTAGTTGTTAAAAGCTGGTCTAGTTTTCTACTTAACCTAAGCACAACTGTTTTTACTTGAGTTGCATTAATTATATGTGGAAGAATATCACTTAAATAAGGTAACCACATTTCAGAATACAGTTTAATAACCAAGACATTTGCATATACATCTGCAATAAAACTTGGCATATTGTCATTCTCCCCAAAAAGGAGTCTGTAAGCATTTGTGTTGGTATCTAAAAGGTCTAATCGTTTAGCGTAGGCAGTATGTATTTTAGATTCAAAAAAAGAGGAATTTATAGTAGCAGGACTGCCATTGTGTAAGACCTTTATTTTTATGGGAGAATCTATGTCATACAATCCTAAGGCAATAAGCTTATTAGTATGATTGTCATAAATAATGGCCAAATCTCCAGATTTAGGAGAATGACTTTCTTTTACAATACTATCTGAAAATACCCAAGGATGACCTTGTTTAACTAAACCTTGGGCGGTTTTGTTAAGCTTTACAGCAATACGCTGTGTTTTAATTTTTGGTAAATGTGTAAACTGAGAAGCTTCTACCAAAGTTCAAAGTAAATTCCAGAAAGTATAATAGCGATAATACAGATAATAACAGCTACTATTATGATAGTGGCTCCTACTTTAGTTTTAGGTGTATCTTGAAGAATATAATCGTTTTCTTCAAACTCTTGTTTTTGCTTTTTATCTGACATGATGTTAAATTGGTTTTATTGCGCAAATATAAACAACAAAAGGTATAGTTTTTGCGTTATATAACAAAGAAATGAAAACTGTAAAACACATCACTTTTTACCGTTTATTAAGTTACTAAATTTAAAATAAAATGTTAAAAATTTGGAAAATCCAAAAATTTAATGCATTATGTGGTGTTAAACGAAAATATCCCTAGAATATATGAGACAACTCAAGATTACCAAGCAGGTTACAAACAGAGAATCTAAATCTTTAAATAACTACCTGCAAGACGTTAGTAAACTAGATTTAATAACGGCTGAAGAAGAAGTTGAGTTAGCACAAAGAATACGAGAAGGTGATCAGATAGCATTAGAGAAGTTAACGAAAGCTAACTTACGTTTTGTGGTGTCTGTTGCCAAGCAATACCAAAATCAAGGATTAAGATTACCAGATTTAATTAACGAAGGAAATGTTGGTTTAGTTAAAGCCGCTAAACGTTTTGATGAAACTCGTGGTTTTAAATTTATCTCTTACGCCGTATGGTGGATTCGTCAATCTATACTACAAGCACTAGCAGAACATTCTAGAGTTGTACGTTTACCTTTAAATAAGATTGGTGTTATTAACAAGATTAATAAAACATTCTCTTATTTAGAGCAAGCTTATGAGCGTCCGCCTTCTGCTGCAGAAATTGCAAAGGAGTTAGATATGCCTGTAAGCAAGGTGAAAACTGCAATGAAAAACTCTGGACGTAGCCTTTCTATGGATGCGCCATTTCAAGAAGGTGAAAACGACTCTAACTTATATGATGTATTAAAGAGTGGAGAAAGCCCAAGCCCAGATAATAACTTAATGCAAGATTCTTTAAGTGTTGAGATAGAGCGTGCTCTAGATACCCTTACAGAACGTGAAGCAGATGTTATTAGACTTAACTATGGTCTTGGAGGACAACAGCCGTTAACTTTACAAGAAATAGGTGAAACTTTTGATTTAAGTAGAGAGCGTGTTCGTCAAATTCGTGAAAAAGGAATTAGACGTTTGCGTCACGAAAGTAAGAGTAAGATCTTAAAGAAATACTTAGGATAGTTTTACGACTCTGTTTATTTATAAAAAAGCCGCTTTAAATTAATAAAGCGGCTTTTTTATATTCTATAATTAAAACTCTTAACCTTCTGGATTAAGGATTAAATTAATACGATCCTCTAAATCATCATAGTGGTATTTTGTTAATGTGTTAGACGATCTTGCAGATTTTAACTGGCGTTCTAATAACTTAAGTTCTCCTCTTACTAAAGCGCGCACATCACTTTGATCAACTGTATAATATACCTCGCCATATCTTCCTCGACTCATTTCTTCAGTTAGTAAATATTCCATTTGCTCTACAAAAGCACGTTGTAAGTTTCTTCTATATAAATCTGTTGGCTTTCCAGAAGTAACTTCATTAAAGATTCCTCTTCTAACATCCTGTAACATCTCTAAAGCAGAGTAATACTCATTCTCTGTAGTTTCAGCATTAATTAAGCGTCCTATTCTATCAAAGCTTAATAGGTTGTTTAAATGTCTTGTTTGTAAACTACGTAGGCGTTCAAAATAACCAGATTCAGATATATTTTGAACAATAGCTTTATCAATTAGCCATTGTGGTGTCTCAAAAATTGTATTGTGTAACCAAGATACAGACTGTTTTTGAGTGTCTTTATCTACAACAGTATAAACACTACCTTCTTGCTCTGGTGTTTTTAAATTTTCATACACACCACCAACATTAGTAACTACGTGTCCTACGTAACGAGACATAACCCCTAAAAGTTCTCCATACAGCTCTTCTAAATCTGCATAATCATTAGTTTGATCTGATGTCCACTTTGGTAAATTTTCAGCAACATACTTTAAGTTTTTTATACCATATGTACTTGCATTTATAGGATTGTTTCCTATAGCTTCGGTTTGAGATTGTGGATCAAAACTACTGCTTTGTTTTCCAAATTTATATTTTGGATCATTTGCTTTTTCAAGTATCCAAGAATTTAAAGTTTGCAACTCTGCTTCTGGAGAATTTGCATTAGGAATAACACGATAACCCCAGTTTGCAGCATAGTGGTCGTATGGTCCCATTTGGCGTACAAACCTTATATTTTCATCTCCAGGTTGTGCTATATAGTTATAACGCGCATAATCCATAAGACTGGCAGCTATACCATTATTTTGAGTAAACTCTCCATCTCTATAATCTTCAACATTATATGCATAGCTGGCTGCCATATTATGAGGAAAACCTAATGCATGACCTACTTCATGTGCAATAACTTGACGCATCATCTCTCCTATTTCTTCTGCATTAGTATCTAAAGTTCTAGCTGAAGGATTTGCTGCGCCAGTTTCTAATAAATATCTATTTCTGTAAGACCTAAGGTGGTTATGGTACCAGATAATATCACTTTCTATAATTTCTCCAGAACGAGGATCACTCACACTTGGCCCAACAGCATTTCTGGTGGTACTAGCAACATAACGCACTACAGAGTATCTTATATCTTCTGGACTAAAATCTGGATCTTCTTCTTTGGTTGGAGCATCTTTAGCTATAATTGCATTTTTAAAACCTGCAGTTTCAAAAGGTTTTTGCCAATCTTCAATACCTTGTTTTATATAGGTTTTTAAACTCTCTGGCGTACCAGGATCTAAATAATAAACTATTGGTTTAATAGGCTCCACCAATTCTCCTCTCTCATAAGCAGCAGGATCTTTAGGTTCCAATCTCCAACGTCTTATATAAGTTTTCTTATCTGCTTTTAAAGCTTCACTCGAGTAATCTATCTGGCTTGTTGTAAACCAACCTACACGAGGATCAAACAATCTTGGTTGCATTGGTTCTTCTGGCAACAAAATCATAGATTGATTCATTTGAAGACTTATTGATTCTGTAGCTGAGTTAGATGGTGGCTCAGAAGCATTGTAGGTAAAATCCTGTTTAACCTCTATATTTTCAGGGAATGACTTTATGTTATTAATAAAGCTTCTATCCTTATCTAGGTTTTTTACTTTATAAGATTTTCTTAGTCTTGAGCTCAAACCACTTATAGCCTGAACATCTGAAGATAAGAATTTAGTAACATCAATAACCGTAGCTGTACTATCTGCACTCAAGGCTTCAATATCAAATGCATAAAGTGTAGGCTCATAATTATTTACTAAGACAGAATTATTAATTGCTGCAGAAGTATCCAAAGCAACTTCTGAGTAGCTTTTTACCTTTAATAAGATTTTGTCCTGAAACCTAACCCAATGTACCACTTGCTCATTAGTTTTGCTTCCTGCATTCATATAACCACCGCCTAAATTTGATGGTATTTGAGCTATCCTACTTACCCAAAGCATATCTTTTTGCAGGACAGCATTCGGTATTTCATAGTAATATTTTTCACCTATTTGATGAACTTTAAATAAACCATCATCTGTTTTTGCAGCACTCGTAATGACTTTCGAATAAGGTTTTATCTTATCGTCTTTTGAAGCTGAAGATGTTGGTGTATTGGTTGATTTTTTTGTGGTTGATTTTTGGTTGGCGCACCCTAATACTACTAGTAGCGCGGTTAATACAACTAATGGGTATTTCATTATATAGTAAGATTTAGCCATCTAAGATACCAAAAATTGAGAAAGCTTAAACCACTAAAGAATCATATTTTAGTGAATAGTTGTACTTTAGCTACAAACTACCACCAATGAGAAATGTCCTTTCACTAGTATTATTAGTCTTTATTTCAATAAGTTGTAAAGAAATTGAACCTAAAGAACTAACCGAAAATCAACTGCTTGCAAAGGCCATGTCTATTCATTTAGAAGTTATCACTTTAGATACACATTGTGATATAAATATTCGAAATTTCACAGACTCCATTAACTATACACAAAAATTAGAAACACAAGTTAATCTTCCTAATATGAAAGAAGGAGGTTTAGATGTGGCTTGGTTTATTGTGTATACAGGACAAGACTCTTTAAATGACATAGGTTATAAAAACGCATACGATAATGCTATTAGCAAATTTGAAGCTATACATAGGTTAGTAGACAGTATTGCTCCAAACGATATTGCTTTAGCAACAACCTCTAAAGAAGTAAAAGATATACACGAATCAGGCAAACTTGTTGCGATGATAGGTATAGAAAACGGTTACCCAATAGGTACAGATCTTAGTAACGTCAAGACATTTTACGATATGGGTGCACGCTATATGTCTTTATCACATAATGGGCACAGCCAATTATCAGACTCTAACACTGGAGAAGAAGATGGTGTCTGGTTACATAATGGGTTAAGTGAATTAGGAAAAGAAGTGGTTTCTGAAATGAATCGTGTTGGTATGATGATAGATGTATCTCATCCATCTAAAGAAGCCATGCGACAAATGATAAATTTAACCGAAGCGCCAATAATAGCTTCACACTCATCTGCCAGAGCGCTTTGCGATCATAGTAGAAATTTAGATGATGAGCAGTTACAATGGTTAAAAGATAACAATGGTGTTGTACAAACTGTAGCATTCAGCAGTTATTTAAATACCGAAAAGCACAATGCATTTAATGACGCTAAGCAAAAGTTATACAAATCAGTTGGACAAAAGATGGGTTTTGAAATCATTGAGCGTGATAGCGTAAGACTTTTAGACAATGAAGCAAGGACGGCATATTATGATAATTATAGAAAAGTTATAAATGCTTCGAAAGAGAAGGTTGAAGCCTTAAAGCAGGAAATAGCACCTGTAAATGTTTCAGATTTTGTAGATCATATAGATTATCTCGTTGAAAAAATTGGAATTTCTCACGTAGGCATTAGTTCAGATTTTGATGGTGGTGGCGGTATTCACGGTTGGGAAGACGCTTCTGAAACCTTTAATGTAACATTAGAGTTAGTTAGGCGTGGTTATACTCAAAAAGAAATTGAAATGCTTTGGTCTGGAAACTTATTAAGAGTTTTAGACGACGTTGAAGCGGTTGCAAAACGAATTCAAGGAAATGAAACTGAGGTTGCAACTAATTAATCCTTAGTAATAAAGCTATAAAAAAACAGCAAGCACTTAATGGCTTGCTGTTTTTTTTATAACTTAAATCAAGTTTCTTGAATACTAAAACTTACCGTTAAAGCTTAAGCGTAGTTTACGCATATACTCTTCTTGTAACCAATTTTTATAGTTCTTGGTATTGTTTATTATACAATATGAGAAAATACGTATTCTATACTCTATATCATCCTTAAGTAGCTTAGCAAGCTCTCTTGCATCAAAAACATCTTCACTGTTTTCAATACACATTTTTGAGTGTTGCTCTATAGATTTTTCAATAACCATCTTAGACTTTCCATGAGACTTCATAATCTTCTCATATTCTGCTCGAACATTAAATGAGATGTCTTCGGTATTTTTAAAACGCTCTCTTAAATCGTCTGGCATAACATATTTAAACTCACGTTCAATCTCATCATCACTACGAAGGTGTTCTAAGAAATAGTCTGGAGATTTAAAAATACGATGCCAATCTACAGGTTCACTCCACATACCAAAACGTGCAGCGTTATTACCAAGATCTAAAACTGTAAATTCTTTCTTATCACCAAGCACACGAGAACCACGTCCTATCATTTGATAGTATAGCGTTAATGATTTTGTAGCTCTGTTAAGTATAATTGTTTCAACAGAAGGTTCATCAAAACCTGTAGTTAAAATACTTACAGATGTTAAGATAGCATCTGGTGTTTCATTAAACCACTTAAGAATAGCTTTACGCTCTTCTTTAGTGTGTGTATTGTCTAAGTGCTCTACTTCGTACCCAGCGCGTTTAAAAGTAGTATAAACTTCTTCTGAAGTACGTATACCATTATTAAATATTAAGGTCTTTGTACCTTGTGCTTTGGCTTCATAGGCTTGCAAGAGTTTACCTTGCATTACCATATTTCCATAAAGTTCTTCGGAAGATCTTACGGTATAATCTCCTGTCATCCCAACTTGTAATGTTCCTAAATGAACATCATAGCTATAGGTTTTTGCTTTTGCTAAAAATCCTCTTTTAATTAATGAAGGTATATCTTCTCCTACAATTAGATCATCATAAACCTCATACATAGGAAGTTTAATGTTTGAGCTTAAGGGAGTTGCAGTAACACCTAACATAAAAGAGCCTTCAAAGAATTTGAAAAGCTTTCTGAATGAGTTATAGTGAGCTTCATCTATAATTACAAGACCTACATCTTCTACATCAAAAATATCATCTTGTAAACGATTGTTTAAGGTTTCGACCATTGCCACAAAACAATTGTACTTGTCTTGATCTGGAAGCCTTTTAACTTTAGAGTTTACAATTTTATTCTTTACACCAAACTCTTTAAGCATTTTAGAAGTTTGCTTACAAAGCTCTATCCTGTGTGTAAGAATAACTACCTTTTTATTGGTTTGCTCTATATAACGGCGTACTAATTCTGAAAATATCACGGTTTTACCGCCACCTGTAGGAAGTTGATACAGGAGATTGTAATTATCTGGATGCTTCTCGATACGGTCGAAGATTTTCGCAATATCGGTTGCTTGATAATCGTAAAGTTCTTTTTTGTTATTTATTCCAAAAGTTGTGTTTGCCATAGCCATTCTAAAAAACTTTGCAAAATTACAGTTTTTTAATGCTTACGAAAAACAAAACCAAGGTTTCTATAAAAAGAAATTATAATTGCTTTAAAATGAATAAAAAAGGAGATGATTTAATTTTCAAAATCATCTCCTTCAAAAAATATGTTTTTCTAATTAAAGTGGAATATTACCATGTTTGCGTTCTGGTCTTAACACTGTTTTATTTTCTAACATAGCAAAAGATTTAAGAAGCTTGCGTCTGGTATCCTTAGGCATAATCACTTCATCTATAAAGCCTCGCTGTGCTGCCTTAAATGGATTAGCAAAGGTTTCTGCATATTCTGCCTCTTTTTCAGAAAGCTTAAGCTCTGGATCTTCGGCTGCTTTTATTTCACGCCTAAATATAATTTCACTTGCACCCTTTGCTCCCATTACTGCAATTTCTGCAGTTGGCCAAGCATAATTCATATCTGCACCAATATGTTTAGAATTCATAACATCATATGCACCGCCATATGCTTTTCTGGTAATTACTGTAATTCTTGGTACTGTAGCTTCACTTAAAGCATATAATAATTTAGCACCGTGCAAAATGATACCATTCCATTCTTGATCTGTTCCGGGCAAAAATCCTGGAACATCCACTAATACTAACAATGGAATATTAAAGGCATCACAAAAACGAGTAAATCGAGCTGCTTTTTTAGAGCTATCTACATCTAAAACACCAGCCAAACTCATAGGCTGGTTGGCTACTATACCAATACTTTTTCCGCCTAATCGGGCAAAACCAACAATAATATTATCTGCGTAGTCTTTATGAATTTCGAAAAAAGAGTCTTTATCTATTATCCCCGAAATTACCGTATGCATATCATAAGGTTTATTAGCAGAGTCTGGTATAATACCTTCTAGTTCTTCTCTAACCTCATCATTTAACTCATAAGAAATAGCTTCTGTTTTTACTTTATTATTTTGAGGTAAGTAGCTTAATAATTGCTTAATCTGTTCAAGACAAACTACATCATTACTAGCGGTAACGTGTGTTACACCAGATTTAGTGGCGTGCGTTCTTGCACCACCTAATTCTTCTGAGGTTACTGTTTCATTTGTAACGGTTTTAACCACATTTGGACCTGTAACAAACATATAGCTACTATCCTGTACCATTAAGGTAAAATCTGTCATTGCAGGTGAATAAACAGCACCACCAGCACAAGGCCCCATAATGGCAGATATTTGAGGTATAATTCCAGAGGCTTGTACATTTCTGTAAAAGATATCTGCATATCCTCCTAAAGAGCGTACACCTTCTTGAATACGTGCTCCTCCAGAATCATTAAGACCAATAATTGGAGCACCTACTTTTAAGGCGTGATCCATAACCTTACAAATCTTTTCTGCGTGTGTTTCTGATAATGCACCTCCAAAAACAGTGAAATCTTGTGCATAAACATAGACTAGTCTGCCTTGTATTGTACCGTATCCTGTTACAACACCATCACCATAAAACTTCTGTTTGTCCATACCAAACTCTGTTGTTCTATGCGTAACCAGTATGCCCATTTCTTCGAAAGAACCATCGTCTAACAAATAATTTACACGCTCTCTTGCAGTAAGTTTATGTTTTTCATGTTGTTTTTTTATACGTGCTTCGCCGCCACCCAAATGAGCTTGTGCTATTTTTTCTTCAAGTTGTTTTTTTATATTACTCATCCTGATATTACGATTTTGGTAGTCTTAATTGTTTTGAATCTTTTAGGTATTGTCTTAACGCTACCTTAGCTGCCAATTCTGCTTCTTCTGTAAACTGAGCTTTCAGTTTTTCTGGAGAATAGTTGTTTTTTACAAAGTGAGTATTAAAGTTTCCGCTTCTAAATGCATCATTCTCAAACACAAATTTTCCAAATGGCAATGTTGTTTGGATACCTTCTACTTCATAAGCATCTATAGCTTCAACCATAAGTTGTATTGCTGCTTCTCTAGTTTTACCATAGGTAATTAATTTAGCCAGCATTGGATCGTAATAGATAGGCACTTCCATACCTTCTTCGAAACCGTTATCTACTCTTATTCCATTTCCTTCTGGTAACTTGTAAACTTCTAGGTTACCTACACTTGGAAGAAAATCATTTAAAGGATCTTCTGCATAAACTCTAAGCTCAACTGCATGACCATTAATTTTAAGATCTTCTTGTGTAAAGGATAACGTCTCTCCGTTAGCAACTTTAATTTGCTGCTCAACAAGGTCTATTCCTGTAATAAGTTCTGTTACAGGATGCTCTACTTGTAATCTTGTATTCATTTCTAGGAAGTAGAAATTATGATCATCATCAATTAAAAACTCTACAGTTCCAGCTCCAACATAATCACAAGCTTTTGCAACTCTTACAGCTGCAGCTCCCATGTTTTCTCTCAGCGTTTCAGATAAGACACTAGATGGTGCTTCTTCAACAACTTTTTGATGACGTCTTTGTATACTGCACTCACGCTCAAACAAATGAACTGTATTGCCATGTTTATCGGCTAGTACTTGTATTTCTATATGTCTAGGAGATGCTATATATTTTTCAATAAATACAGAACCATCACCAAATGCAGATTTTGCCTCACTTATGGCTCGTTTCATTTGAGATTCTAATTCTGTCTCTTTTTCTACAACACGCATACCTTTTCCGCCACCACCAGCAGAAGCTTTTATAAGAATAGGAAAACCAATCTGTTTAGCTATGCTTGTAGCTTTATCTACATCTTCAATAGCTTCATCTATTCCTGGAACCATTGGTATATCATAAGATTTTACAGCTTCTTTAGCTGCTAACTTACTTCCCATAACTTCGATAGCATGAGTATCTGGACCTATCCAAACTATACCACTTTCTTTAACTTTTTTAGCAAAACCTGCGTTTTCACTTAAAAAGCCATAACCTGGATGAATAGCATCAACATTTAATGCTTTAGCTTTTTCTATAATTACATCGCCTAAAAGGTAGGACTCCGACGATGGTGGTGGTCCTAATAAAATAGCTTCATCTGCATAACGTACATGTGGTGAATGCCTATCTGCTTCAGAATAAACGGCAACTGTCTTTATACCCATTTCGCGTGCTGTTTTCATAACACGAAGGGCTATCTCGCCACGATTGGCAACTAATATTTTTTTCATGATAATGGTTCTAGGGTAAGCAATAAGGCATTCTTCTCAACGGTGTCTGCTGTAGAAACTTCAATAGATTTAATGACACCATCTCTTGGTGAAAGCAGTGCGTTTTCCATCTTCATAGCTTCTAGCACACATAGTGTATCGCCTTCTTTTACACTGTCTCCTTCCTTTACATCTACACTTAAAATAACACCTGGCATTGGTGCAAAAATATCATTCTCTATAGCATCTGCTCCTAAGCTTAATCCCATTTCTTCAATTAGAAGATCGAGATCATTTTTAATGGCTACCTGATATCTATTACCATTTATACGAATTGTATATTGGCGATTAAGTACATCTTTACCTTCTATATGTACAGATTGGGAGGCAGAATCTTCTAAAATATGTTGTTTGTTATTGGGTTGTAAGCTGGTATCTAGGGAATTGACGTCTTGAGCATCTAACTGAAACTCAAACTCATCATTAACCGAGAGTTTATAAGTATTGGTCATAGATCTGTTATTATGATTTAAAGATAATAAGTCCTACAGATACTACAAATTAATAGCCCCTAAAACTATAAACTAACAAAATGAAGTACCATAAATACTATATGGAAAGTTGATTATAAACGCCCAATTACGCTACCACAATCTAACATCGCCTCACCAAAATATGGATTTTTAATTCCCTTTTCCAATGCTAGCCATTGTGCACCATTGTTATTGTTTGCCATTGGACATTCTTGAATATAATATGTGGTGTTTTGACTGCTAAACCCTTTTGATATTTTAATTAGATTTTTTGAAAGTCCTACAAAGGCAGAGCGCTGTTGTGCCAAAGTTTCTGATTTTATAAAATTTTGAGTAGTTGTTTCTAAAGCTTTTAATGCTGAAACATCTTTTAGCTTTTCAGTATTTCGGATACTTTTTAGAAGATTGTTTGAAGCTTGGTGGGCAGCCTTAGTATCTGAGTTTACCAATGCATCTTTTAGAACGATATATTTTATCATGACATCGTTTAAATAACTTGAATCTTCTAGTTGTTTATTCATAGTATCTGAACCTGTTGTTGGGTTCATCATAGATTGCTTGCCTTGTAGCTGTGCCGCAGCATCAACTGTGAATGTGCCATTTGTAACTACCTCATCTCCTATTTTTAATCCAGACTGTATTTCATAATTATCATTTACAGTTCTTCCTAATGTAACATTGCGCATTATAAATGTTGGTGATGTAGCAGTGGTTTTAATATATACTAAAGACTCTTCTCCTGTCCATAACACTGCACTTTTAGGCACTGTTATTTGGGTATTATTATCGGTGTCAAGTTTTATTGTGCCGGTAACAAACATACCAGGTTTTAATAAGTCTTCTTTATTATTTAGTGTTGCTCTTACACGAACAGTTCTTGTACTTGTATTTAAAATAGGGTCTATAAAAGACACCTTAGCATTAAATGTTTTATTAGGAATAGCTTTAACTACAACACTAATGTCCTGACCTTCTTTTATATCATGTATTGTAGTTTCATATGCATCAAACTCTGCCCAAACGGTACTTAAATTTGCTACTTTAAATATAGGTTGCCCATCCATAACGTGAGATCCTTTGTTTACCATTAGTTCTGTTACTACTCCAGAAACTTGGGCGTAAATTGTAAAACTAGGTTTAGGGATTCCTGTCTTTAACACCTCTGCAAGTTGTGATTGTGGTATCATCCAGTTCATAAACTTATTTTTCACAGCAGTATAAAGCTGAGGCTGTGCATCTTTTATTCTGTATGCAGTAATAAGTTCCTGTTGTGCAGCTACAAGCTCCGGAGAATAAATTTTAGCTACTGCTTGTCCTTTTCTTACAGTTTCACCTACAGATGTGACATAAAGTTGATCTACACGGCCATTAAAATGAGCTGGTTGTGTAGCTGCTTTGTCATCATTTGCTTTTATTTTTCCAGACAACTCTATAGATGAGTTACTAGAAGACATTTCTCCAATAACTGTTGTTTGAATATTAGCCAATGCCATAGCATTTTCTGTCATCTTAAACTCATTGGGTGCCAATCCTGTTGCAGAGCTTTCAGCTGGAATTAAATCCATACCACAGATTGGACAATCGCCAGGCTCTTGTTGTCTAACTTGAGGATGCATAGAGCAGGTCCAAATTTCTGAGCTGTGTTCCTCCAAAGAATGCTTCTCTTCTTTAGAGGTTTTATTTTCTGAAGAAGAGTTTGATGTTGTACCAAACAATAACCAACCTGCAAAAAGCCCTATGAGAACAGCAAAGATTAAATATATAACGTTCTTATTCATTGTTTTTAGTTTTTGCTTTCTAGGCGCTTTATCATTTGTTTCATTTCTTCAATTTCTTTCTTCTGTGCTTTGATAATATCTTCTGCCAACTTTTTAACTTCTGGATCTTTAATTTCAGCTCTTTCACTTGTTAATATTGCTATGGAATGGTGTGGAATCATAGCTCGCATCCAAAGTACATCTCCAATTATAGGTTGTTGAGCACGAACTAACCCTAAAGCTCCAACAAATAAGATAATACTACCTGCTACAATAGCTATGTTCTTTTTAGAGTTTTTATACATATTACGCATAGCTAAAAACATAATTATTGCCATTGTAGAAATTCCTAAACAGGTCATGTAAAAACGCGTTAAGCTAAAGTACACATGATCTATTTGGTAAGTATTTAAATACATGGTAATATACATTGTTATAAATGATGCTATTAACATTCCTATAAACTTAGTATAATTACCTATTCCTGATTTTTTATCTGATTTAGAATTCATAATTTATATAGTTTAAATTGATTTGTTTTTTAATCTTAAAGCGTTCCCTATTACAGAAACTGAACTAAAGCTCATAGCCAAAGCTGCAATCATTGGTGATAACAACACACCAAAAAATGGAAATAAAATTCCTGCAGCAATAGGCACTCCTAAAGTGTTATAAATAAGCGCAAAAAATAAGTTTTGCTTTATATTTTTCATAACTGCCTCGCTTAAATTTCTTGCTTTTACTATACCTTGTAAATCTCCTTTTACTAAAGTTATTTCGGCACTTTCAATTGCCACATCGGTTCCTGTACCCATTGCGATACCTACATCGCTTTTGGCTAATGCTGGTGCATCATTTATACCATCACCAGCCATTGCAACACAATGACCATTAGTTTGCAAACTCTCTAATTCTTTTAGTTTTTGCTCTGGTAGCATTCCTGCTTTAAACGTTGATAGGTTAAGACGCTTTGCAACAGCTTTTGCTGTATCTTCATTATCTCCGGTAAACATTATTACCGAAATTCCTTTTTCTTGAAGTTGAGTTATTGCCTTAGCACTTGTCTCTTTAATTTTATCACCTATTACTACTAAACCTACAATTGTTTCATTTAAAGAAAGATAAGAAACTGTTTTTCCTTCTTTTTGAAAATCTGCCGCTTTATTAATAGTATCTTTTGATAGTTGTACTTTGGCATATTCCATCATTTTAGAATTACCTAACGCTAAGGCTTTACCATCTAATTTTCCTTCGACACCTTTACCTGTTACTGAATTAAATGCTGTGACTTTTAATACGTCTACATCCTTTTGCTTGGCATAATTTACTGTTGCATCTGCTAAAGGATGTTCGCTATTGGTATTAAGAGAAGCTATTAGTTGTAATACCTCAGCTTCTGTATAATTATTATCTAAAGCTACTACAGTTTCAACAGTTGGCTTACCTTCAGTAAGTGTTCCTGTTTTATCTACTATAAGCGTGTCTATTTTATTCAGTTTTTCTAAGGCTTCAGCATTTTTTATAAGCACACCTTGAGAAGCTCCTTTTCCTACACCTACCATTATAGACATAGGTGTTGCTAATCCTAATGCACAAGGACAAGCTATAATTAAAACTGCAATCGCATTTACTAACGCATAGACATAAGCTGGATTTGGTCCCCAAATTGCCCAAATACCAAAGGTGAGTATTGAAACCCCAACAACTATTGGCACAAAATATCCTGAAACCTTATCTGCTAGCTTCTGAATTGGTGCTTTGCTCCTACTAGCGTCGTTAACCATTTTAATGATTTGAGATAGTAATGTTTCATTACCTACTTTCTCAGCTTTCATTAAGAAAGATTGGTTGCCATTTATAGTACCACTACTAACTTTATCATCTTCTGATTTATCTACAGGTATAGGTTCGCCTGTAATCATAGATTCGTCTATGGAAGATTGCCCTTCGGTAATATGGCCATCTACAGGAATTTTTTCGCCAGGCTTTACTTTCAAAATATCACCTTTCTCTATTTTTTTAATGGCGACTACCTCTTCTTTACCATCAACAATTTTAATAGCTTTATTAGGTGCCAGTTTTAATAGTTCCTTAACCGCAGAATTTGTTTTGCTATGAGCTCTAGCTTCTAAAACTTGCCCCATAAGCACTAAAGTTAGGATAACTGTTGCAGCTTCAAAATATACATGTACCGCACCTGATTCTGTTTTAAATTGCGGTGGAAAAACTTGAGGAAAGAGTAATCCAAAAACACTAAACAACCAAGCAACTCCAGCACCTATACCTATTAGAGTAAACATATTGAGATTCCAACTCATTACACTTTTATAAGCGCGCTCAAAAAACATCCAAGTGGCATAAAACACCACAGGCAATGACAGTGCAAATTGTATCCAGTTCCAATAGGTTTGCTCTAGTACTGTGTAAAGCGGATTTTCAGGAATCATTTCACTCATTGCTATTAGAAAAATTGGAAGCGTAAATGCAACAGCTATCCAAAATTTCTTAATGAGCTTTTTGTAATTCTTCTCCTCAGATGTAGCATCTGGTTGTTTTGGAACTAAATCCATACCGCAAATAGGGCAATCTCCTGGTTCTTCCTTTTCTACTTCAGGGTGCATAGGGCACGTCCATTGGTCTGTAGTATGTTGTAGTTTTTGTTCTTCAACCAGATCCATTCCGCAGACAGGACAATCTCCAGGTTTCTCATATGTTTTATCACCTTCACAATGCATTGGGCAATAATAAACACCGTTACCATTGTTTGATATTTTAGGAGACGTTGTTTCTTCATTTTCTGCTGAAGCTTCTTTTTTTTCAAGATGAATACTATAACTACCACCATCTTCTTTTAAGGCCTTTTGAAATGTTTTTAAAGGCAGATGTTTCTCCATTTCTATGTTAGCAGTACCCTTTTCAAGGTTAACAGAAACCTGTTTCACGCCTTTTACAGAAGACAATATAGTTTCTACATGAGATTTACACCCATTACAAGACATGCCGTTAATATGATATGTATGTGTCATAATTATAATATTCAGTTACACCTTATAAATTTAATACGCTAAATTGATTCTTTTAAAGAACCAGCATTTAATCTATTGAATTTTACTATCTATCTTACCGCATTTTAGCATCTTATCTCCAAAATATGGGTTTAGTATTTTTTCTTCTAATGATAACCAATAACCACCAGTATTATTAAGAGCCATTGGGCAATATTGTTTGTAAATAGCACCGCTTGTTATAGATGATGACACCAATTCTTCTATCTCATCAGAAAGTCTTGGCATTTGTGCTCTTGCCTCTTCAAGTGTTTTGGCATTTTGAATTATAAATACAGTTTTTAGGTCTTCTCCTAACACTTCTTTCAACTCTTTTGCTCCACTATTCGCTTCTTTTAAATTTGAAGCAACCAAGGCATCTTTTATTTTTAAATATGAATTAAATAACTGTTCTGAAGTTTCATTGTTAAACTTTAATTCTGCTGTCTTAGAAAGTTCTTCTTCATTAAGCTCTTTAGATGTATCCTGTTCAACTTTGTTGGTTTCTCCTGCGTCTTTGCAAGCCATTAGATTTAAGACTAAGACTGATGCTATTGCTATTGATTGTAAATTTTTCATAATTAAGATATTTATTTAGTTAAGTAATTTAATGTTGCTGTTTGCAAATAATAGTTTGTGATGCTTTTAATAATTGCTTTTTCAAATTTTAATTGTAATTCCTGTAAGTCGAGAATATCATTAAAGTCTATAATTCCTGTTTCATAGCTTTTGGTTAATATATCTTCTGCATCTTTAGCGTGTTGTAAATTTTTTAATTGTGTTCTGTAATTCATTAGTGCAGTTTCTCTAGCACTTAATGCTTCAGCTAAAACGGCGTTTAATTGGTTTTCTCGTTCTTTACGTTCATTTGTAATTTGCTTTTGGCGTAATTCATTCTGCCTACTCACAGATTTATATTTAGCATTAAAAATTGGAATGGAAACCGAAAGCATAGGCATAAGAATATCTTTACCGTTATCACTAAAGTTTTGAGAAGGTCGCTCTGCAACATTTATATAATCTATACCTACTCCAAAATCTGGAATTCCTTCTTTTTTGTTTAGTGTTTCATTAGAAACTACAGACTCATATAATTTGTCAAATTTTATTAATTCAGGATGTGTAGTTACAGTAGTGTTACTTACAGACAAACTATCCAAAGGCATTTGGCTTAGGTTTACCACCTTTATTTGAGTACCTACAGGTTGATTTAATAAACTATTAAACTCAGCTTGTTCAGCCTTAAATGTATTTTTCAAAGCTTCAATTTCTTGAAGAAGTTCATTTTTTCGTATCTGTAATTTTAGCAAATCGACTGCTGATGCCTTACCAACTTCTATGTAGGTTAATGCTAGCTCTTCATAAGTTTCAAGTAGGCTAACTTGTTCTCGCAACACATTCTGCATATCCATCGCAGCATATAACTTATAATACGATTGAGATACATTTAGTTTTAACTGCCTTTTGGCTATAGCTACATTTACATACTCTGCATCTGCCATTGCAGCAGCGTAATTTTTACGAGCTGTTATTGTTCCAAACCAAGGTAACATTTGCCGTGCAGAAAGCTTGAACTGCTGTGGCCCAGTACGCGTTTCTGTTTCACTTATAAAATAACCTACGCTAAACTCTGTATCTGGTAAGGTATTTACTTCGTTACGTTTTTCTAGGGCTATTTCGTATTCATTATTAGCACCACTAATTTTAGGGTTGGTAGTTTCTGCTTGCTGTAAATACACATCAAGTTGTTGTGCATTGCCAGCAATAGCTAGAAATACACTAAATAAAAATATGCTGTTCCTAAAATTCATAGTTAACTTAATTTAGGGTTATTTGGTTGAATATTTTCTTGTTTTGATAAGGCTATTTCTTTTCTCCAACTAAATAAAACCGGTACCACAAATAAGGTCATTAAAGCTATAAGCATTCCTCCAAAACTTGGTATTGCCATAGGAATCATAATATCACTACCTCTTCCTGTTGATGTAAGCACAGGTAAAAGTGCCAGCATAGTTGTAGCTGTAGTCATTAAACACGGTCTAATTCGTTTTTTACCTGCTTCTACAATACTTGCTCTAATTTCATTTTTAGTAGCTGGTTCGTTTTTATTAAAGGTTTGTGTTAAATAGGTTGCCATTACTACTCCATCATCTGTAGCAATACCAAATAAGGCTATAAACCCAACCCAAACAGCCACGCTAAGATTTATAGTCTTCATTTGAAAGAGGTCTCTAATATTTTCACCAAACACATTAAAATTCATAAACCAATCTTGACCGTAAAACCACATTAAGATAAAACCTCCTGCAAATGCAACTGCTATACCTGTAAATACCATAAATGCTGTAGAGACAGATTTAAATTGAAAATATAGAATCAAGAAAATTATGATTAACGCCATAGGTACTACAAAAGACAGAGTTTTTTCTGCCCGAAGTTGATTTTCATAGGTTCCTGTAAACTCATATGAAATTCCTTTAGGAACGGTAAGCTGCCCTTTTACTATATAATCTCTAATTTTTGCTTGTGCATTCTCTACTACATTTACCTCAGCATAACCGTCTAACTTATCAAAAAGGACATATCCTACTAAAAATGTGTCTTCACTTTTAATAACTTGAGGCCCTTTCTCATATTTAATGCTTACCAGCTCCTTTAAAGGCACTGGTGCTCCATTAGCTACTGGCACATAAATTTGTTCTAAATCTTGTGGCGATGCTCTTTGTGCTCTAGGATACCGTACTCTTAAATTATAACGCTCTCTACCTTGTACTGTTTGAGTAAGTGGCGCACCTCCTATTGCAACCTGAAGTACTTGCTGTACCTCTTCTATTGAAATGCCATACCTTGCTAATTGATCTCTTTGAATATCTATAAGTAGATACGGTTTACCAACAATCCTATCTGCAAATACAGCTTGTTGCTTTACACCTTCAGATTGTTTTAAGATTTCTTCCAACTGAATTCCAAAATCTTCAATATCTTTTAAATTTTGTCCTTTTACTTTTATTCCCATTGGTGCCCTCATTCCTGTTTGTAGCATTACCAATCTTGTTTCTATAGGTTGTAATTTGGGAGCCGATGTTATACCTGGAAGATTAGTCACGCTTACAATCTGATTCCAAATATCGTCTGGAGAAGAAATTTCTGGGCGCCAATTTCTAAAATATTCTCCATCGTCATCCTCAATTAAGTCTTTGGTCTTTACACGTGTGGTACTCTCATAAACTTTTTGTTTTTCTGAAACTGTTTCAGTATTGATAGTGGAATTTAAATTATGTATTAATGCTCCATTTTTGAGAATAAACAAGCCATCTTCATCTACTTTATAAGCTTGCATCTTACCTTCAGCATTCAGCTTATACTCTGGTTTGTATTGTATAATATTCTCATACATAGATAATGGTGCAGGATCTAATGCAGACTCTGTTCTTCCTGCTTTACCAACAACTGTTTCTATTTCAGGAATACTTGCTACAGCCATATCCAGCTGCTGCAATACCCGTTTATTTTCTTCTATACCTGCGTGAGGAAGTGATGTAGGCATTAATAAAAATGACCCTTCATTTAAAGATGGCATAAATTCTTTCCCAGAATTACGCATGATTATAGCTCCTAAAATGACAATAATTGTAGGTATGCTTAAAAATGCAAGCTTATGATTAAGCGTCCATCTTAAAATTGATGTATAATACTTTTGAAAGAGAGTAAATAGACCTAAGAGCCCGAAACTAATAAGCGCGACGATTATTAGGTTTGTAAAAAAAGAGTGGTTTACTCCTAATGGTCTCCAATATATTGCTAATAATACTACTATTGCTAATACTACACTAGCTATCGTTAATTGACTTGCAGTTTTGTCACTAAGTAATCTCTTAAGCTTTAATATGCCTAGCAGGCCAAATACAACAAGCATAAGGCCTAACCAGTATCCGAATAATACCCCAAACAATCCTATTACTATAAGTGATGCGTTAAGGGCAATTCTGTACGTTACTTTAAATGATCTCTTTTTAAATAGAAATGCTGCAAATGGTGGTATTAAGAATAATGCCACAATTATTGATGCTGTTAACGCCATAGTTTTAGTAAACGCTAAAGGCCTAAATAATTTTCCTTCAGCACCAATCATCGTAAATACAGGAATAAAACTAATTATCGTAGTTAATACCGCAGTCACAATTGCACCAGAAACCTCTGCTGTGGCATTATANATAACTGAGTTTATAGATTGTTTTTCCTNTTGTTTAGNATTTTCATCAAGATGCNTTATGATATTTTCTGAGAGAATTACACCAACATCTACCATAGTACCTATGGCAATTGCTATTCCAGAAAGGGCAACAATATTAGCATCTACATTAAATAGTTTCATGCTTATAAATACCATTAAGACTGCCACAGGTAATAATCCTGAAATAAGNATTGAAGCTCTTAAATTAAATACCATAATAATAATCACTAATATGGTGATAAGTATCTCAAGAGTAAGCGCTTCATTTAAGGTACCTATAGTTTCATTTATAAGTTGAGTACGATCGTAAAATGGTACCACCGTAACTTGAGAAACTCTTCCGTCCTTTAAATTTTTTGAAGGTAATCCAGTCTGAATAGATTCAATTTGGCTTTTTACATTATTTATAACCTCAAGAGGATTTGCACCATAACGTGCTACAACTACACCACCAACAACTTCTGCACCTTCTTTGTCTAAAATACCACGTCTTGTTTCNGGTCCTAAGACTACNTTTGCGATATCTTTTATAGAAATTGAAGTGAAGTCTTTAGAGGTAACTACTGCATTCTCTATATCNTNAATAGATTTTAGGTATCCTAAACCTCTTACTAAATANTCTGCTTTATTTATCTCTAATGTTTGNGCNCCNATATCCCTATTGCTTTGCTTTACAGCTTTCACAACCTGACTTAAGGATATATTATACTGCCGCATTAGTTCTGGGTTTACATCTATCTGGTACTCTTGAACGTAACCTCCAATTGATGCTACTTCTGAAACTCCATTTGCTGAAGACAGTGCGTATTTTACATTATAATCCTGTATGCTTCTTAACTCGTGTAAATCCCAACCACCAGTTACATTTCCATCTTTATCTCTACCTTCTAAAGTATACCAAAATATTTGACCTAAACCAGTTGCNTCTGGTCCTAAAGTAGGGTTTACACCATCTGGAAGTAAATTTGAAGGAAGTGAGTTTAATTTTTCTAGTATGCGGCTTCTACTCCAGTAAAACTCTACATCTTCTTCAAAAATGATGTATATACTAGAAAAACCAAACATAGAAGAACTTCTCACAGTTTTAACTCCTGGAATTCCTAAAAGTGAAGATGTTAAAGGATAGGTGATTTGATCTTCAATATCTTGAGGAGACCTACCTTGCCATTTGGTAAATATAATTTGTTGATTTTCTCCTATATCCGGAATGGCATCAACAGCTACGGCATTTTTNGGTATAATACCTGTATCCCAATTAAANGGAGANGTTACTATGCCCCAACCTATTATAACTAATAATAAGATGAGTGCTACAAGCTTATTTTGTATGAAAAATTTAATGCTTTTATTCAGCATAATTAAAGTAATTAGATAAATATAAATGGTATTAAGACATACCAAGANTTTCCTATTNTTTGAATAATAGGATTCACTTAAAAATTATCTAAACTTTAAATTAAATAGGTGTCATGTAAGACTAAGATGTCCCGNACTATGAGTGGTGGTGCATAATCATCTGTAGGCAAAGGTTGTGAGGTGTCATCAGTATATAAAGCTACATAAGACAATGTATATGCAACTAAAAATTGCTGATCTTCTAAAGTTATTGTATCCCAAGNGATCTTTAAATCATCTTGACCATCTATTACAATTTGCTTGTCTGAGCAACAACNAGATTTTTCGATGTTAACCGAACAAGTTTTAGAAAACGCTTTTTCCATTGCACAAGCTTCAGCTTTATGCAACACAGCCATATCCATTAACATATCGCCACAATAATGTTTATCTACAGTAAAAGATACAGTAGAAAACAACANTAATAGTGTCATTACAATAGCAGATATTTTTTGGNAAAATTGTTTCACACTACAAAAATACAATTTTTAATTTTGACTACTAATAAAAGACTTTAATTGAAAACCTCTTGGTTAATTTACTAAGCAATTAAGGTATTAAATAAGTATATTACTTAAAAATACAATATAAAATGGCATCCTATAAACACAAAAAAGATTCTAACATAGAGCTTTCACAGCTTATGCTTCCTTCTCATTCTAATTTCAGAGGNAAAATTCACGGTGGTTATATTTTAGAAATTATGGATCAGGTAGCCTTTACGTGTGCTTCAAAATATAGTGGTGCATANTGTGTAACTGCNAGTGTTGATACTGTAAATTTTAGAAACCCTATTGAAGTTGGAGAGCTTGTTACTCTAAAAGCATCAATAAATTACGTTGGTAATACATCGATGGTTGTTGGCATTAGAGTAGAGTCTGAAAACATTAGAAACGGCTCTAAAAAACATTGTAATTCNTCATATTTTACAATGGTAGCAAAAGACGATGATGGGAACAATGTAAAAATTCCNGGTTTAATATTAGAGACAGACAATGATATAAGACGTTTTGTAAAGTCTATTAAACGAAAGGAAATGGACCGAAAGCGTGAAGAAGAATTTTCTGATGAAGACTTTAGTAAAGCAAAGTACAAGTCGAAATTAAAAGATTACAATGTAGAAATNAACTCTTGACAGATGTTAGTTAAATATAAATTGCCTGTTTCAAAATAGAGGCCTAATTTTGCATTCAAATTTNAACCTATGCCAAATAGAATAGTTTATTCGCTTATTATCCTTTGCTTAATTGCAACTTCTTCTTTACAAGCACAATTACTATCGCCAACNTCTACGCCAGGTAAAGCAGATAAAGATTACGGTTTTACAATTAAGGAGAAAAAAGAAGAGCGTGAAACACTTTGGCAGTTGTTTAAATATGATGCAAAAAATATTTTAGGTGGTGTTGGTTATGCTTATACTAGACCGTTATCTTGGCAAAAAGATGATTTTATTATACTAGGAGCTACAGTAGCTGGAACTGCTGCGTTATATACTTTTGATAACGAATCTAGCCGTTATTTTAGAGATCAGGTAGATGATGTGCCTCAGGTTATTAGGGANTACGGCTTTTATTATGGTAGCCCTCAAAATAATTATATGGCAATGGGTGCTGTNTACTTAACAGGTTTAGTTATAAGAAGTGAAAAGGTAAGACGTGTAGGCGTACTTTTAGCAGCTTCTGCAACTGCTGGCGGTATATTACAACAAGCTGCAAAAATTGGTGTTGGAAGAGCTAGACCAAACCATATTGCAGATAGAGATAGATTTAAACCATTTGATTTAGATGCTGGTGCCGGTTTTCACTCTTTTCCTTCAGGGCACACAGTATTATCTATCACAAACGCACATATTATTGCAAAGCTATTTGAGAGTCCTTGGATAAAAGCTGGTGTATATGTTATTGGTGCCATTCCGCCTATTTCTCGTGTATGGGAAGGCGCACACTGGNTAACAGATGTTGCCTTAAGTACTGTAATGAGTATTGCTATTGTTGAAGCTATAGATAAGTTCTTAGACTCTAANTATGAGACTAANCTTACAAAAGGTCCTAGAGAGAAAANTTTATCTTGGGATTTAAGATTAGGTCCTGGACAATTAGGTGTTGCAGTTACTTTTTAATGCTGTCTTTCTTTACAGTNTTTTCTTCTAACAATACGTGAAGAATATTNGCATCTGTAGNGTGAAATTCATTTGAGATATACANGNCACCATCCTTACTAAAGGTAATACCTTCAGGTTGCTGAAAATCGTCTGGGTTTAATAACTGTATCTTTTTTACTTTACCTTGTGGAGANAAGATAATAAGCTTAGGATTTACTCCTTCCAACACATAAAACTCTTTTGTTTTGGGGTGTATTGCAATATCTGANGGTCTAAATGTTTTTTGAACTTTCTTAGTANTAAACTCAGAGAAACTTTTGTCTTTTAAATCTATAGTTACAATTGGGTTTTTAGCCATTTTTTTTGAATCTAAAGAAAAGGCGTAAACACCTTTATTACGCTTACTTTTAGGGTCTCTATCNTTAGCAATTATTANTAGCCTATTATTATCTTCATCATAAGCTAAAGACTCTACATTNTGNTTAGATTCAAAAATNGTTTGGTAGGTTGTAACGCTTTGTTTTGTTTTNGAGGTATAGTTTGATACTTCAAACAATAAACCATCACTGCGCATAACATAGGCAGTGGAATCTTTTATAGCCAAGCCTTCATAATCTCCACGTTCACCAAANGCGATAGTGTCNGTAATTTTCATCTCGTGCAGATTGTAATGAAAAATTATTCCGTCTTCATCTTGTACTGCAGCTATAGTACTGTCTTTTACCCAAGAAATTCCTGACACTTCTTTAAGAGCACCTGGTAACTCCCAATTTGTTTCTATGCTATACGTGTAGTCTTCTATNCTTTGTGCATAATAACCGTGTTTACTAAAAAAATAAATAATAATAGCAGACACTGCTAAAATGGCCAAGATAATTGTTACTTCTAAACGTCTCATAGTTTTTTTAATTGTAAAGCAATACCTACTTCCTCTTTTGTCTTTTAAGAGTTTTTAATTTAACCTAGCTTGTATNGGTAACCCTTTTACACCTTTNAANATACGATCTTCTAAATTTGTATCATCCTTNCTATGTAGTACAGACATATCTCCAGTAGACTCTAAAATTACGGCTTTAACTTCAGAAAAATTTAGAGCGTTGGCTTCCCTCAACTTTGCAATTAAATCATCTTCACCCACATTCGTTTTCTCCAAGTTTTCATACAAAATCTCACCTTCGTACATTAACATCATTGGTGCATTTGTAAGTAGTTTACTCAATGTTTTAGACTTTCTTATTGCAAATGAAAATATGGTTTGAAACATAATNATACCNGCTAANGCAATTCCTCCTTTTAAAAGAGATTGGTTGGTATTCATTATTACTGTGGCAAGAATAGAACCTATTGCAATAGTTGATGCAAAATCAAAACTCGACATCTTTGCAAAAGTTCTTAATCCTGAAACTCTTGTAATGAGTATAATTATTCCAAAAATCACTACTAGAGATACGATAACCTTTAGTAGAATAGATAAAGATGCGAATGTCCAAGTTTCCATAGTTCTTAATATTTTATGTTAGCAAATGTCAATTTATAATAATGTAATTACTCTTGAAGTGTATCACTTCNACTTTTGAAAATTTTTAACTACCTATTGTTAAAGTATGTTATTATAAAAAAACACAGNCTTGTTTTTGTTTANTTTTANTTGNTGTTACTTCAACATTATAATATTGGCAATATCTGCAAGACNATTATGAACNCTACACTTACATTACCTATAACCAACCACTCAGTNTATGAGTCCATACTAACTACNATTGGCCANACNCCATTAGTTAANTTAAAAAAATTATCTNCGGAGTTAGGCTTTCAAATTTATGGAAAGCTTGAGATGACAAATCCAGGTGGAAGNATTAAAGATAGGACATCATTAAACATTATTGAAGAAGAAATTGCCAAAGGGAACATTACTAAAAACACGACACTTGTTGAAAGCAGTAGTGGCAATATGGCCATAGGTTTGGCACAGGTTTGTTCTTATCATAATATACCTTTAGTAATTGTTGTAGATCCAAAAGCTAATAAGCATACTTTAAAAATATTAGATGCTTATGGNGTAAAAGTAGATATGGTTGAAAAAGCTAGCCNAAATGGAGGTTATCTTGGTGCTCGCTTACANAGAGTACAAGAGCTTGTGGCACAACTTCCAAATGCTATATGGACAAATCAATATGGAAANAAAGCCAACCCGAAAGCACATTGGCAAACTATGAAAGAGATTTATGAAGATTTACCTGANGTAGATTATGTTTTTTCTGCCACNAGNACTTGTGGNACNTTAATGGGTTGTGCAGATTTTATTAACTCNGAACATTTAAACACAAAACTTATTGCAGTAGATGCTAAGGGAAGTGTGATTTTTGGAGACCAACCAGAAGAACGNCATATTCCTGGTCATGGNGCTGGTTTACCATCTCAATTTTTAGATAAAAATGCCATTCATGATGTGGTTCATATTACAGATAAAGAATGTGTAACTGGTTGTCANAAACTACTTAAATTAGAAAGTATTTTAGCAGGCGGATCTTCTGGTGCAGTTACAACAGCTATAGAAAAATTAAAACATAAAATTCCTAAACACAACACGTGTGTTCTCATACTTTGTGATCGCGGCGAACGCTATATAGATACAATTTATAATAAAGNTTGGGTAGCTCAAAAACTAGGATAATGCAAACTGAAACTTTTCATATAGGAATNGTAGGTTTTGGTCCCAAAGGATTATATAGTTTTGAAAGGCTTCTCGCCTACTTAAATCATTTTAAGGTTGAGACTCAAGTAAACATTCACCTATTTAATGAGTCGTCTTCTTTTGNTGCTGGTTGGGTTTATCATAAGGATCAACCAGAGTATTTGTTAATGAATTATCCTAACCAATTCATTTCATTACAACCAACTTCAAAACCTTCAGCGNTTTGTGAGGTGTTGTCATTTTCTGAATGGTTAAGCGAAAAGCAAAAAGAATCAATTANAGAGCTTGATCCAAAAGTGTCTTCTCGTAAAANTGTTGGTGCNTATTTANGTTTTTACTTTGAAAANTTTTGTANTTGCTTACCTAATAATGTTTCAGTTTATAAACANATTNCTTCGNTTGAAGACATTAAACAAAAAGGAGATGATTTTAAGCTNAAAACTTCGACTAATAGTAAATTTCCTTTATTAAATTCAATAGTAATTACAACAGGCCATACACCTAGCATTACGAGTAAGGAAGAACTCTTAAATGTCCCAAATAACATACCTTTTGTATATCCTATTGAAAAGAAATTAANCGTTGTAAATCCACAATCTACCGNAATCTTAAAAGGAATTGGCTTAACAGCTATNGATGCTATTTTAGGNNTAACCGAAGGTAAAAACGGTNAGTTTAAACAANAGAGCAATANTNNNTTNTCCTATTTAAAAAGCGGAAACGAACCGAAAATTATTTATCCCTATTCTAGGTCTGGTATTCCTATTATTCCTAGAGGTGAAAATGCACTCAACTACGAGCAAACTAGCTTTTTCCTAAAAGATTTTATANCCTCTCAGAATTTTAAACCACATTCACTCGATTTTGAAACNGATGTNTTACCTATTATAAAACAAGATATTGTAGGCGAATTTTACAATACATTATTTCAATTACATAATGNTTCTTATAAGCAATATGAAGATTTTAATGACCTTAATANNCGCATNGANAAATTTCATAAAGAGCATCCAGAAATTGAAAAATTTGAAGCAGAAAANTTGTTAGCTCCTACTCTAGCNNTAAATGTTGCTTCATTTAANAATGTNTATGAGTTTTGGACATTTTGGTGCCTAGAAAATGAGAANGCTAAAAGCCCATANGTTGCAGCNGCAAGTGCTTGGCGCTATNTAAGCAAGGATTTTAATTTACTGTACAGCCAACAAAAGCTTACTAAAAAGTCAAAACAACTATTTCAAACAAAATATTTTGGGTTGTTTAATAAGATCTCATACGGTCCACCATTGGTGAATATTAAAAAAATGCTGGCACTTATAGAAGCCAANATTTTAGACTTCAGTTTTTCTGNAAGTCCAACTNTATCTAAAAATACAATTTCAAATTCAAATCAATCTTCAACTTACGATTGGTTAATTGATGCTAGGCTACCGAGAGGTTTTTCAAATTCAAAGTCTGTTTTATTTAATTCAGAAAATTCAGCTAAACTATTTACAACCACTAAGGTTTCAAATACTACACACGAATTACATTGTACAAANACTGGTCNTCCTATTAATAAAGATGGTAAACCTTTAAAATCTATCGTTTTATA
Organism: Croceibacter sp.; assembly: GCF_002716225.1. Classification (NCBI taxonomy): domain Bacteria; kingdom Pseudomonadati; phylum Bacteroidota; class Flavobacteriia; order Flavobacteriales; family Flavobacteriaceae; genus Croceibacter; species Croceibacter sp. The sequence goes on from NZ_PAZX01000011.1 coordinate 230,995, forward strand.
TGGCACTCCTACAGAAAATACCTTGTTTGATAATGATACCTTATCTAGAACACACAACGATACAGTGTCCGGTTGGGCCAAAAACATTGCAAAACATTTAAGTGTAACCACACAACTTATATCATCTTAACATGAAAGATACATTACCAAAATTAACGCCTATTACATCTACTTGGATGCATAATATNNTAGAAGATTTTAAACTTCAGGATGCATTATTCAATACATANGGTTCTCCACTAAATATACACAGCTTACCTTCTTTTGAAGATAATATTACAGAATATCAAGAGGTATTAAATGCCTATAATTTTAAGAGTCAATTGTTTTTTGCNAGAAAAGCAAATAAGTTTAANAANCTTATTGAAGCTGCTGTAAATAGTGGCATTGGTGTAGATACTGCAAGTTATGANGAGCTTAAACAATGTTTAGATCTTCAAGTAGAATCATCTAAACTCATTTCTACTGCAGCTATAAAAAACAAGGAACTTCTAGAACTNGCTTTAAAACATAATGTAGTTATTATAATTGATAACAAAGATGAACTCATTGAGATAGAAAAACTGGTGAAATCTTTAGATTGTGTAGCCCAAATTGGTATTAGNNTTTCTGGATTTGCANATAATAACGCTAAACTTTTTAGCCGCTTTGGCTTTGATATTGAAGACGTTGAATCAATTTTAGATNATTATTTAAATGGTAANCCATCATTTAATTTAAAAGGGTTTCATTTTCATTTAGATGGTTACAGTACAGCACAACGTGGTAATGCGTTNCACCAAACAATAAGCCTTTTTGAGAGNTATAAATCTACTTTTCCAAATCTGTCTTTTATAGATATTGGTGGTGGTATTTTAATGAATTATCTAAAAAGTGANACCGAATGGCAAACATTTCAAGAACAATTAAAAGAAGCTATTCTTGAAAAAAGACCAGAGCTAACTTATAAAAATTCTGGATTAGGATTTACCACAAGAAATGGAGTTGTAGAAGGTAAACTAGCTACCTACCCATATTTTAATACCACAACAAAAGCTAATTTTTTAGGTGAAGTTTTAGAAACATTAAATAGCCAAGACATTCCGGTATATAAACGTTTGGAAGACAATGAAATTGAGTTGAGATTAGAACCTGGTCGAAGTTTACTAAACCAAGTTGGAATAACTATGGCACGTGTAGCGCATCGTAAAGTAGATGCACGCGGAAATCACCTTATTGGTTTAGAAATGAATATGTCTCAATTAAAAAGCTCGAGTGCAGATTTTTTACTAGATCCTTTTGTTAGTTATCACAATGATGATGCAACACAACAACCAATTGAAGCTTACTTTACAGGCGCATATTGTTTGGAGCAAGATGTAATATTAAAAAGAAAAGTGGCTTTAAAACAATTGCCAAGTATTGGTGATGTGGTCATCTTTGTGAATACNGCTGGTTATATGATGCACTTTTACGAAACCGAAGCGCATTTATTTAAACAAGCCCAGAATGTTTCAATTGCTGAAAAGAAGGAATCTTATAATTTAAAAGATTTTAAAGCATAGCATACTAAANAGTACTACTATGACNATAGATGTAATTTTAAATATCACTTTAATTAGTACAATAGCCATGACGGCTTTTAGTTATTTAATGACGCGTCTTTTAAAAGAGAATCTTGTAGAACCCTATTGGTTAAATGNCATCTTATTNAATAAAANGCTTTTGNTAAGACCACTAGGATGGTTGGTACATTTCATTACAGGTATAGGCTTTTTTTATTTAGTGTATCTACTTAATTCTNTATTCAATTTNGGGTTAATATTAAATGGACTAGCAATTGGAATCATAGAAGGATGCTTAGGTATTTTTATGTGGTATATCGCTTTTAAATTTATTGATAAGCCTGACAATCTTAAACTTAGACTATATTATTACAATTTAATGGGCGCTCATATAGTTTTTAGTTACACTGCTTTAATTTGTTCGAATCAATTTTAAGATAACTTTAAAACTCTCTATAAATACTTTAACAATGTAAAAAGATGTCGCATTTCATAATCTCGTAAATTTATTAATAAATATTAATCAATAGATTTTACTTATGAACGATAAAGAAAATTTACAGCCAGATTCAAATAGTAAGACAGATCAATTATCATCTTACACAAAAGATTCTGAAGGAAAAAACTTAACCACTAACCAAGGTTTAAAAGTTAACGATACCAATAATTCTTTAAAAGCAGGAGAACGCGGTTCTACCCTTTTAGAGGATTTTTTATTACGTGAAAAAATAACAAGTTTTGATCACGANAGAATACCAGAGCGCATAGTACACGCACGAGGAAGTGCTGCACATGGTCATTTTGAACTCTATAAAAGTATTGAGAAATACACCAAAGCAGGCCTTTTTACAGATACCTCCAAAAAAACGCCTGTATTTGTAAGATTTTCAACAGTTGCAGGTTCTAAAGGATCTCCAGATTTGGCAAGAGACGTTCGTGGTTTTGCAGTAAAGTTTTACACAGAAGAAGGTACTTGGGATTTGGTAGGTAATAACATGCCNATTTTCTTNATACAAGATGCTATGAAGTTTCCAGACTTAATACATTCTGTAAAGCCAGAACCAAATAATGAAATTCCGCAGGCAGCTTCTGCACACGATACGTTTTATGATTTTGTGTCTCACGCGCCTGAAACTTTACATAACCATATTTGGGCAATGAGTGATAGAGCCATACCAAGAAGTTACCGAATGATGGAAGGTTTTGGTATACATACGTTCAGGTTTATTAATAAAGAAGGNAAATCTCACTTTGTAAAGTTTCATTGGAAACCTGTACTAGGTGTACATTCTGTAACTTGGGAAGAAGCAGTTAAAATTAATGGTGCAGATGCAGATTTTCACCGTCGTGATCTTTGGGAAGCTATTGAAGCAGGNCAATATCCAGAATGGGAATTTGGTATACAAGTAGTTCCCGAGGAAGATGAACATAAATATGATTTTGACNTATTAGACCCTACCAAATTAATTCCAGAAGACATGGTTCCTGTTGAGATTATTGGTAANATGACATTAAACAGAAANCCAAGTAATTTCTTTGCTGAAACAGAGCAAGTTGCATTTTTACCTGGTCATATTATTCCTGGTCTAGATTTTACGAATGACCCTTTATTACAAGGTCGTTTATTTTCTTACAGAGACACACAGCTTTCAAGGTTGGGAAGTCCTAACTTTCATCAAATACCAATTAACAGACCAGTAACGCCAGCACACAACAACCAACGCGATGGGCATATGCAAACTGAAATTCCGAAAGGACAAACNGCATATTTCCCTAATACTTTAGGTGGTGGTTGTCCGCATTTAGCCAAAATGGCCGAAGGTGGTTTTACGTCTTACGAGGAACGTATTGATGCCAAGAAAGTAAGAACACGAAGTGAAAGCTTTAGTGACCATTTCTCNCAACCAGCATTATTTTATAGAAGTTTGGAAGATTGGGAAAAGAAACATGTAGCAANCGCCTACTCTTTTGAACTTGGTAAGTGTAACCAAAAGCATATTAAAGAACGTATGCTATGGTTAATAAATCAAATTGATGAAGACCTTGCTAATACTGTTTCAGAGAACTTAGGCTTATCTATTCCAGATGATATTGAACAGCCAATAAATCAATCAATTGGTGCAGATGCAGATGTTGAGAAGTTTCAACCTTCNGCNAAAAAAGTGTATCTAGAAAAAGACAAAGCATTAAGTCAAGCTCATACAAAGTTTGATAGTATAGCAACAAGACAAATTGCTGTATTAGCTGCAAATGGCTTTTCTATGGATGACTTTAAAACATTTACCGATGCTTTAGAAGATGAAGGTGCTGTTTGCAAAATAATTGCTCCGCATGGTGGTACAATTAAATGTGACCAAGATATGGATCACGAGGTTGATGCAGCAATATCGACAACCGAAAGCGTTCTTTTTGATGCTATTTTTGTACCTGGCGGAAAAGACTCTGTTGATAAACTACTTAAAACTGGTAAATATTCTAAGTTTATAAGTGAAGCTTTTAAACATTGTAAAGCTATTGCAGTTTGCAATGAAGGTGAAGAATTACTTAAAAACAGTTATATAAAATCTTATGANGATGATAAAGCTGTTTTTGTAAANGGAAAACCTAAAAACTTTATTGATGCCATTGNCCAACATAGAAATTGGGANCGTATGGANGCAGCATCAGATATTCCNGTATAAACGTTAATCTANAATTTAAACAAAAAAGGCTACCAGTTTGGTAGCCTTTTTTTATGTTATTTCTTAAGCTTTCGTTTACGTTTNTTCTTCAANTTATTNAACCAAATTATTGTNCCTGTNATNGGTAAACTTGTGGCAATAAGACAGGCAATAAAGTAAATGATTTTTGAAAATGTCCCAAATATCTGTCCCGTATGAATAGGTTTTATTAAAGATGCTATTTGTACATTTAAAGGTTTATCATTAAACCGTTCTTCTTTTAAAACTGTACCATCTACATCGATAATAAGTTTATCTGTAGTTACTGGAGACCAACCTGAAACCTTTCGTTTAGTAATACTATAGGTGTCGGTTGCAGTTTTTGGTAAAGTGATTGTTGTTTTTCCTTCGTAATCAAAAATATCATTAGCTATAGATAAGATATTCTCTACAGGAATTTGTTCGTTCTCATTTGTTACTTGAGAGTTTATAGTTTGGCCGCCACCTCTGTTTCCAAAGACTTTAGCTCCCAAAACAGCACTACCAGCATCTTTATACCATACAAAAGACCAACATAATCCTGTTAGGCACATGATTACCAAAAATATACACGCATAAAACCCTAAAGTATTATGCAAGTCGTGATTAATGCGTTTCCAGTTTGCTGAAAATTTAATCTTAAAACCAGGTTTAAAAGCTTTCCATTTCCATTTTTTAGGAAACCACAATATGACACCACTAATGGCCAAAAACAGAAAGATGATTGTTGCTACTCCAACAATTGGGCGCCCAATTTTAGTATCTAGTAGTAACCATCTGTGCATTTTAAACATCGTCATAAAAAACCCATCTAGATAAGATTTTTGTGCCTTCTCGTAGTTACCAGAATAGGGATCTACAAAAAACGTGCTACCACGACGTTCTTTTGGTGATGTTTTAATATTAAATTCTAGAGGTTTGCTATTATCGTCTGGAACAGTTACTCTGTTTATACTGCCTTCCTGTGATAAATTGGTAATTAAGGTTTCAAAAGACTTCTTTTGCTTCGCTGTATTTTCAACCTTAAATTCCTTAACGGTTAGTGCTTTTAACTCTTCTTCAAAAGTTAAAAATGTTCCGCTTAAACACACTAAAAATAGAATAATACCACTACCAATTCCCATCCATAAATGAATGTCATTAGTAAATTTTCTAAATGTGTATGCCTTTTTTTTCTTAGTCATATTTCCTTGTTTTTAAAACGAATAGCTTAAAACACCAGCAACCGTTCTAGGATCTGTCTGGTTTATAAAACGTGTTCTGTAGGCATTGTAACCTATTTCATTAAACACATTGTTAAGTAACAAACGAGCATTCCAATGCTTGTTGAATTTATAGGCTGCCTGTAAATTTACCAATGTATAAGCTTCAACTTCAAAAGGTTTTTGGTTTGGCACAATACCTTCGTGACTTACTGCGCCTGCAGACCAATCGTTAATTGGTCGTTCTCCAGTGTAGTAAGCTCCACCACCAATTGATATGCCTTTTAAAGCATTTACAAATTTATAATCTAAATACACATTTGCAGTATGTTTTGGTGTGTTTAAAGGTGATGACCCATATACAAAAGAGGTATGCTCCTTGTACTGTGCATCTATATAAGAATAGCCAGCTACAGCGGTAAGGTTTTCTAAAATACGTCCCGTAAGTTCTACTTCTATACCTTGCCTTTGATCATTTCCACCTTTTTCAAAAAATCCTGTGGCTACAAAATTTTCATCATAAACAGGTAGGTTGATGTTCTTATTATTAATTTTAAAATATGTGGCATTAAAACGTAAACGATCGTCATACCAACTGGTTTTTATACCAGCTTCAAATTGATCAAAACGTTCATTTCCTAAAGCATTACCATTTGCATCTACTCTTGTGCCTGTTCTTGGATATGCACTGTTAGTATAAGATGCAAAGACATTTATATTTTTAACAGGCGAGATTACAACACCACCTAAAGGTGTAAATGCATTACTATTAGTTGTTTCGTCTCCAGAAATAGTTTCGGTAGTACTATATCTAATTCCTAAAAACGTGTCCAACCAAGATGTCCAGGACACTACATCTTGTGCAACAAATCCTAAAGACGTTGCTTGTGAGGTGCTTGCGTTACTATCTTCAAAATTTATGTTTGGTAACGTGTTTGTATTGTTCTGAAATACATTAATTGTATCTACTGCTGAAACTGTAAAGTTTCCTAATGAGGTTTTGTTGGTTCTGTAATCTACACCTACTTGAAATACGTGCTTTAATTTTCCTGTATATACATTATCTCCAATAACATCTATTTGAAAAACACTGTTGTCGTCTTCCCTATATGCATTAGAATAACCTCTTGTTCTAAGGTTATACTGCACCTCTTCATTTACTGTAACTGCGCTTCCTAAACTAGCACCTTTGTCTTCTAACTCTAATTCAGATTTGTAAAATGCTGTTTTTAACGTTAATTTATCTGTTAACTCGCGGTCAAATCTTACAGCATAGGTTGTATTTTTAGTTATAGAACGGTCATTCTCAAACCCTAAAAATTGATCATACGGTAAATCGTAAATTGCGTTGGTATCATTTTCGGCTAAATTTACGGTACCAACATCTGGAGTTCTGCTATCGTAAAAATGATCTAACTCTACAGTTACTTTAGTTTTTTCATCCACTTTCCATTGAAACGAAGGATTAACATAAAACCGTTGAGAAGAAACGCCATCTCTAAAACTATCTGCGCGCTCAACAGCACCATTTATTCTATAAGCCACTGTTTCCTTTTCATTAAAAGGCCCAAAAACATCTACAGTAGTTCTGGCTTGCCCATAACTTCCAATACGCTGTGCCACTTGACCACCAAAACGATATTTAGGTGTTTTAGTTACAATATTTATTACGCCACCAGGACTTCCTAAATCTGTAGCGACACCTTGTGTAATAGAAGAAGCTCCTTTTAAAACCTGAATATTATCTACACCTTGCATATCTGTTAAAACACCTACACCTCTAAAGTCTGAATGCACTCTAACTCCATTTTTAAGAATAGGAATACCTCTAAAACCACGTGAAGACATACTTTCTCGTTTATTACCATAGGTAGCAAACGTATAAACGCCTGGAACATTTTTAGTAGCTTCTGATATTGTAAGTGCACTTTGATTCTCTATAAGTTTTTCTGAAATCACAGAAATACTTTGTATTTGTTCATAAGGTTCAAGCGGTAAACGTGTGAGAGCCTCAATTTTATCTGGATGACTATTGCGACGACCAAATACTTCAACTTGAGTTAAAGATGCATCTGGTTGAAGCGTAATTATAATATTTTTTAATCCTGAAGTAGATAATACAATTGGAGTTATTTGTGTTTTAAAACCTACCGCACTTGATTGAAGTTCAACATCTCCAGTTTTAATAGTATTTAATTGAAAAAGACCGTTTTCATTAGCCATTGTTCCTTGTTTAAGCGCCTTTATATAGACGTTGGCAAAAGGAATAGGTAGATTATTAGCTCCAACTATCTTGCCTTGAATAGAGGCATTGTCTTGAGAAAATGCAAAATTAATTAAGAGTAAATTGGTTAGTAGTAGTAAACGTTTCATTGTTATTCTTATTTAGACTTATTATAAATAGAATGCAAATATACTTTCGAAAACCAAATAATAAAAGGTTAATTAGAATAAATCTAAATAAGTGCCTGTTAAAAAATGTTAATGGAATTTCAAGTCATTTAGACTCAATAAGATTGAATCCATTTTCAATAAGAAATTATTTTTGAATAAATGAAAATTAATTTTGAATCTGTAGACTAGAGGTATATCGGAATCTAAATTAAAAATTTTGAACACAAAAAAACCTCCAGATTTACATCTGAAGGTTTCTTAAAAAAGTCGGGGTGGCAGGAAGAAAACATACACCCCTATATTTCTGTTTTACAGATGATTATGTATTTGAAAATAAGGTTTGGTAGCCTTATTCGTAAAATAGTATCTAAAGAACGTTACCTCGAAATGTTATTCGTAGATGAGTTTAAAGATAAGAATTGTAGTGTTTTAAACCTATTTAATAGACATCAAATACTATGAAACTTGCCGTAAATATTCAGTAATGACATCTTCTTTAATACCGCTATACTCAGCGAATTCTTCCACTGTGACAAACTGGTGAGGTTGTTTGTCAAAGTGCTCTCTAATGGTATTTAAAAGCTTCCTGCCATAGCGCTCACTTCTGCCCGTGAGGCAATGAACATCTTTAGGGTATATGCAGGCTCTTACTATCTTCATTTCATACACTATCCATACTTTATCCATACCTCAACTCTACTCTATCTATATACCATATTGGCATAAACGGCATCTATCGGAATGGTTGTACGGCTGTTTTTGATTTTCTATATAAATCTACTGTCTTTTGGCTCATAATCAAAATTTTAGAGCATTATGGCTAAGCAAACAGGTATTATTAAACTGAAAGGAACTATCGGTGATATTTCCTTCTACAAGAGCGCAGACGGACACCTTGCGCGTTACAAAGGTGGTGTCGATGCAAGCAGAATTGCTAATGACCCAGCGTTCCAAAGAACACGTGAGAACGGTTCTGAATTTGGACGTGCCGGTAAAGGTGGTAAACTCATTAGAAATGCGATTCGGGTGCTGTTGCAGAATGCGAAAGACAAACGTGTTGTGAGTCGATTAACGAGAGATCTCGTTGCGGTCACAAAGACAGACAGCGTCAATGAGCGTGGACTTCGTACCATCCAAGATGGTAATATGAGCACCTTGCAAGGCTTTGAGTTCAACCTCAACGGTAGACTTGGCTCAACGCTTTTTGCGCCTTACTCTACCTCATTGGATAGAGTCACTGGCGATGTTGGACTTGATATCGCTTCTTTTGCGCCTGCAGTACGTATCGCCTCTCCTGGCGGAACGACGCACTTTAAGGTTGTGATGGGTGCAACGGAGTTGGATTTCGAAAATGAAAACTCAACTTTTGAGAGTGCTGAAACTGCCATCTTACCTTATGACAGTAGTAATACTGGCGCTATTGATTTGGCGGTAACACTTTCTGAAAACTCTAACCTACCAATCATACAAGTTGTAGGTATCGAGTTTTACCAGCAAGTGAACGGACAGATGTATTCTCTGAAGAACGGCGCATTCAACGCCCTTTCTATTGCGCAAGTCGATACGGTGTAATGGAACTTGTCCTTAAACGAAGTTATTTTGAAAAGGGCACCAATGGTGCTCTTTTCGTTAACGGGCAGTTTCTTTGTTTTACAATTGAATTGCCTTGGAGAGAGAATCAGCGGAATATCTCCTGTATTCCTGAAGGTACTTATGAGATTGTACCCAGACACTCGAAACGGTTTCAGAATCATTTGCACGTGCAGGACGTGAAAGGTCGAAGTCTTATTCTTATTCATCCAGCGAATAATGCCTTGAAAGAGCTTCGCGGTTGTATTGCTCCAGTTTCACAATTAACTGACATAGGGAAAGGCTGGAAGTCTCGAGAGGCACTTAACAAGCTGTTGACGCTCAGTTATCGAGCACTAGAGCTTAAAAAAACTATTACACTCACTATTAAATCTTAATACTATGACTATTGTAGAACGTTATAAAAAACCGACACCGAAATTCTTTCGAGTATTACGGAACATTGGGCTGGCTCTTGCTACTGCAGGTGGTGCCATCCTTACGGCTCCAATTTCATTGCCTGCCACCCTAATTACTATTGCTACTTACGCCACCGTTGCTGGTACCGTTGCGACAGCTGTGAGTCAGGCGGTTGTTAAAGGAGATGATGTGAATGAGTCTGATACTATATTGGAAACGAAAGAAAAGGATTCCGTGACAGGCACGGAATGACACCTTAAACTGCTAATTTTTGATATGTCGATACGCTATTTACATACTAGGGTTTCCGTGCTTGGAGGTACGGTTTTATCTACCCTTCCAAACTTGAACGATGATGAACTAATTGCTACTGCTGTTCTTGCCATATTTGGTGCGACAGTAAGCTTTGTCTGCTCTGTTCTCTTAAAGCTGTACTACAAGCGGTCCAAATGGCATCGGTTGATGAAAAAATATAAGAAATCAAAAAGGCGGAAGTGATGCGTGTTGGCGCGCCTTGCAAAGGCGCTATTTGATTGCTTCCGCCTTTTTGATTCACTCTCATCCTCTATTAAACTACTATTGTCCTATCTATTATTTTCTCTAGCAGGTAATCCAAAGGCGCGAGCCGACTGCGAGTTGAGCAAGGGTGCTGTAGGTGAAGCGCGAGGCACGAGTGCGCCGACGGAAATGATTACACAAAAGGGCTGGCGGAGGTTTTGCCTTTTCTAATGATATTGCAGATTTTTAAATGCTGACTGTAAGTGCTGTGACGTAATGGAGGTGCTGAGGTACGAAGCGGTGCAATGGAGTTATAGCTCTTACTTGCTTGGGCGAAAGCAGTGCCATCCCTTTAGTGGTGGCGTTGCTGACAACCGAACTTGAACTGATGAGGCTTCAATTATTTCACTTGCAAAATGTGTGACAGCCCTTTTGCCCGAAGCGACCCGCAGGCTCGCATATTATGCAGTAGCGGTTGCCCCTTTTGATTAGTCGTACCGCCAAAGCGGTACTCCTATTTCTCAGGATTTAAAGGGGCAAGAGTAGCTACGGGTGCATAAGGCGTGTAATGTGTGAAATAGCACAAACCATTGCTTTTGGATGGCGTACGGTGGATGCAGTGGTGGTATATGCAAGCGCCCGCAATGATATTTTTAGAATTAATTTTAAAAGCCTCTCGACTGCGTTCGAGGTGACATTGATAATAACCTCATCGCTTGCAGATATGTTTTATGGAACAAAATGGAGCAACTGGGGCACTCCTTATTACCTGCCCTTCCTTAATGTTTATGTTAGAGTTATAGGTAATTGAAAAAACGTATTTATTATAAAATAACACTACATCTAAATTAAAAGCAAATAAAGCTGTTATACAGAAATTATAATTTACTGGATATTTTCGTGAATGCTCATCCTCGTTTGTCTTTACTTACTGAAGAGAAACTAATCAAATTAAACAATTCTCGCATACGAGAGCGCACACGCTCTCCATAACGATTTTCTATCTCATTAGAGTTTAAGTTTGTAGTGATATGACATCTCGACTGCGCTCGATGTGACAACTTTTGATTCATTATCACATCGTACCTAGTGATTAGTATCTCACCCATTACATTACAGTCTTTACCATAGTGTCTACCTATAGGTTCTACACCTAGATCATCAAAACAATAGGGTTTGTTATCGGCGTAGTCTTCTATTATTTTATAGCCCAGGTTATTGAACCCAAAAACGATATTTCTACACGGCATCAAACTGGTTTGATAGTGCCGTTTATGTGGTACGAGATGAGGTAATAGTCGCATTAATGTGGTTTTTCCACAGCCTACTGGTCCTGAAAGTAAAATGCCTTTGTTGAGGTCAATTTTGAATTTGTTGGCTACTCTTTTGTCTTCGATGAAGTATGTTACAAGCTTGTAAAGAAGTTCGTGGTCTTCCACGTGTATTTTGAAATGTCTACCAAATAGAATTTTTCCCTTTGCTTCCAAAAAACGCATTGAGGCTTTGAAATCGTATTGTAAGACATCATCTCTAAGATCCGCCACTTTAAATTCGCTGGCACCAAGAATAAGTGTGCCTGGTTTTTTTGGGTTGTATGTGGTTTCAATACTCATATCGGTAGCATTAATGCGATTCCGTGTCAAGCACGGAATGACAGGTTAAAGGGGTTCATTGTAGTTTTTATTTCTTTTCGTGTGCAGATTTCCTGCTCCAGAAATGAACTTGTCCTGATTTTGAGACAGTTGGTTGTTGTTTGTTCTTGCATCTCGACTCCGCTCGATGAGACTCTTTCGAACAGACAGCTCGTGATGTTTTATCATCCAATTTTTGGCGCAAGCGTGCCAATTCTCAATTTTTATTTTTCCGCCAATCTTCCAACCGATGGTTTGATAATGGTTGTAAAATTTTTGTGCTTCGATTTCTGGCCATTTTTCTTTTTTAAAAAATTCTAAAACTTCTTTTTCATTTTTTGGCTTGGGTAGTTTATAACTGTTTTTATTAGTTTGTATATGTTTATATATAGGTACCAGCGCTTGTCCATTTTTTGGTACAGAGTTGATTAGAGCTTGTTTACCACTTGTCCAAAATATGGTCATCTTAACTTTTGAGCCTTTAAAAGGATTTCGAGAGGGCATATATTTCAAGTAACCACCCTTATCCAGTTCCCGAATGCATTTATGGTAGGTGGTGGTAGATCCAATCTTAGCTATACCCATAATCTCATCTCTAGAAACTTGAATTAATTCTGGAAACCTATGATGGTTCCAGAACTGAAACAATGCTAAATACAAGCTAATATGCGTTGGATTTAACCGATTGTCTTTGCGGAATTGTTCTAATACTGCGTTGAGGTGTTGGATGTAGTTGACATTGGCCATTTAGAAAGCTTAAAGAGTTCCCGTGTCGTAGCACGGGATGACAATTAAATTGAATTGTCGATTCTGTTTTCTAAAAGTACCTGGTTGATTTCCTCTGCATCATAAAGGATAATGCCTCCTATTTTGGAGTATGGCAGGGTACCGTTAATTCTAAGATTCTGAAGTGTACCTGGACTGATTTGAAGCATCTCCATAACCTCAGCAGATTTGAGATATTTCTTCTTCTTGGTTGTCGCTGGTTTTTTGATAATGTTCTTTAGTTCATCAATGAGCTCAAGCTTGAACTCTCTTAGGTCATCTGTTGTAATAATTGAAGTAGGCATAATAGATTATTTATAATTAGACTTTGATTACATATCCAATGAAATTCAAGTTATGAGATAAAAAAAAGCCACTCTACAAGTGAATGCTCGCAGATAGTGGCTCTTAAACTAACTTGACATTCGTTTTACAAATGTGTATCGTTTTGAATTAATTTATTCACAATCTCTTCACAAGTTGTGATAAAATTTAACATTTTAAATCTGCTGCTTCATACTTCAAAATCTTCTGAAAGCATCCTGTTTTCAAGGGATTGCTTTAGATTATCAATAAATCTTGCTTGGTCTTTTTTTCTTGATTTCATTTTCAAGATAAATCCTATAAATACTAACCAAATCGGTATTAAAAACAGAACTCAGGACTTTAGCAATTTTCCTTAAACTCTCATTTCCGTTCTTAATTGCTCTTGAAGAATGAAGTGCATAGACTAATTCGACCAAATCAATTTTCTTGGCGGTCCAGTTCATCTGGAACTCTATAAACTCTTGTTGACCTGCAGGGCAAACGTTAGCCTCTAATTGCCTTAGTTGGTTTAACTGATAATCGTAGAAGTCATTAATGAGGTCATAGGCAATTATCTTAGCTTTCAACTCATCGTGACTTGTTGAAAATTTTGGGTCGTATAAACAACTTAATTGGTGAGTTACTGTCCAGAGTGATGCGCCAGGTTCTCTTGTGAAATAGTGCTTGTCAAGATTAGATTTATCTTGTTTACAATACCTCATAAATTCCTGATGAGGTCTCAGGCCTTTCTTAAGTTTTTTTATCTGGCTATCTATGTAGCGTCTTTGTTCTTGTATTGAACCACTTCCTTTACTTGAGAAATAACCCTGAAGATGAAGGTAGTATTTCAAGTAGCCGTACACCTGTGGTTTTAGGTGATTGAAGAATTCTATTTCTTCTTCTTTATTTTCAAACGCATTTGAATGGGCGTATTCTCTTAGGCGTTCAAGATAGTCTTGGCATCGATCTAGGCGAATGCCGACCTCTGCAATATTTAAAGTTTCGTATTTATCTAATTCGTTAAACTCACGGTTAAACTCTTTTACTAGGTTTGTTGGAACTGCCTCCATAATTGAAATATTTAGTTAAACAATTTGGGGCATTAATATTTACGTAAATATCATTACTTAGTTTTTGGAGGTGTTTATTTTGAAGATATCTGATTGTTTTACAAAAGCTATCCTACAGTACATACTGAAATGTTTTGTTTTAAGATTGGAATTATTCCCACTTCATCTTCTGCAATCGTATAGCATTGAGAATAGCAAGCAATGCAACACCTACATCAGCAAATACGGCTTCCCACATTGTGGCTAATCCACCTGCACCGAGAAAGAGGACTATAACTTTTACACCAAATGCAAGCGCAATATTTTGCCAGACAATACGGCGCGTTGAACGACCGATTTTAATCGCTCTTGCAATTTTGCTCGGTTGATCGGTTTGTATAATAACATCGGCTGTTTCAATGGCGACATCGCTTCCTAAACCACCCATCGCAATACCTACACCACTTGCTGCCAAAACGGGTGCATCGTTAATGCCATCGCCGATAAAGGCAACTTTCGTCTCGGGTTGTTTTTTGAGCTCTTCAACCTCATTCAGTTTATCTTCTGGTAACAGACCACCTTTTGCCCAATCGATGTTTAACTCTTTTGCAACTTGCTGTGTAATAGAATCTTTATCACCTGATAGCATTATAATTTTCGAAACTCCTGAATCTCGAATTTGTTTAATGGCTTGGTGGGCATCATCCTTCAATTCATCTGCAATGGTTACATAACCTGCAAATGTTCCATTTATGGACACCATAACGATGGATTCTACAATGCTATCTGTTTCCGAAGGGACTTCTATGCTGTTTGAGGTCATCAAAGCTTTGTTACCTACCAGCACGGTTTTTCTGCTTACTGTTCCTTTTAATCCCTTTCCTGCAACTTCTGAAACATTAGTCGCCTCATAATCTGAACCATCTGCTTTGTATTCAAGAATTGCTTTTGCAATAGGATGTGTGGATTGTTCTTCCATCGCCATCAGATATTTCATAAACTCGGCTTCTTCGAATGTGAGGGAATTGATCTCCTTTATTTTAAAAACCCCTTTGGTAACGGTTCCTGTTTTGTCCATAACGACCGTGTTCACTTTGGTCATTGCATCTAAAAATGATGCTCCTTTGAATAAGATACCATTGCGAGATGCCGCACCCAATCCGCCAAAATAGCCCAGTGGAATCGAAATAACTAGCGCACAAGGGCAGGAAATTACGAGGAATATCAATGCGCGATACAGCCAATCTCTAAACACATAATCATCTACAAAAAAGTAAGGTAGGAATGTAAGTCCTATGGCGAGGAATACAACGATAGGCGTATAAATCCGAGCAAATTTTCTAATGAATAATTCCGTTTTTGATTTTCTTGCTGTAGCGTTTTGCACCATATCGAGAATTCGGGCAATGGAACTGTCCTTAAATTCTTTTGTTGTTTCAACTTCAATAACTCCATCGAGATTAATACTTCCAGCAAAAACACTATCGCCTTTAGCAATGGTATCAGGCTTGCTTTCACCTGTCAAGGCCGCAGTATTAAAAGATCCCTTTTCAGAAAGTAGAATACCATCTAGCGGAACTTTTTCACCTACACGCACCTGTATCTTTTCGCCAATTTCAACTGTCTCGGGACTGACTGAAATAAAATCACCATCACGATAAACTATAGCCTCATTTGGTCTTACATCTAGCAAGGCTTTTATATTACCCTTTGCACGGTTTACGGCTGCATTTTGGAAGAGCTCGCCTACAGCATAGAACAACATTACGGCTACACCTTCGGGATATTCGCCTATAACAAATGCACCAATAGTTGCAATGGACATTAGAAAAAATTCTGTAAATACATCACCACGCAAAATGCTTTTCCAACCTTCCTTTATAACAGGAAAACCTACAGGTAAATAAGCAATGGTGTACCACAAAATGCGAATCCAACCTTTAAATGCAGGAATTGCATCAAAGTAGTCTACCGCGATCCCTATGATAAGCATAATAAAACTTACAATAGCAGGAAGGTATGTTTTGAATGCACTTCCATCACCGTGGTCGTGATTGTGACCATCATCATGACTGTGTTGTGTCTCTGAATCTGGTTTTAAGTCTCTTAAGTTTACTTTCTTTTTTCTCATCTAGTAGTGTATTAACAACAACTTTTATTTTGTTGAATTGGTGGACAAGGAACTGAACCATACGAGCAATACACACAACAATCGCCTTTCTTTGGTTTCATAACCGTTTTACAATTTTCACATTCGTAAAAGAATTGACAGGCGTTTGATGGCATTTCCTCTATTTTTTTATGACCACAGGTTGGGCAAGTAATCTTCGATTTTAATATCGTTTGCATAAATTTTATTTTTTGTCAGTTACATTATAACCTGTAGAATTAATTGCTTTCTCAATTTCTAATTCATTAGTTTTCGTTTCATCAAACTTTATGATGGCGTTACCATTTTCGTATGATGTTATAGAGTTTACAATGCCGTCGAGTTTATTTACTTCGTGGTTTACGTGCGCTTCACAACTGGCACAGGTCATTCCACTTATTTTATATTCTGTTGTTTTGATGTTTGATTTATCAACAACAACGACTTGTTTCTGTGAATTTAGATAAAACATATTTGAGTAGTATGGAAATGCCAGCATTGCTATTGCGAACACTGTTAGAATACCTAAAAAGGTTATTGATTGAATAAATCTTGGTTTTTCGACCGTCTCACAATCGCAGTCTACTTCTTTTTTTGGTTTCAGTTTTTGAAACCAGGCAAAGAGAAGAACCAAAATAGTTAGTACAATTAAATAAGGTCTAAATGGCTCTATCCAAGTAAATGCTGAAGCTAAGCTACTTGTTCCTATAATTAATGCCAAAACCGGTGTTATACAACACAATGAAGCTGTGATTGCTGTTAGTATGCTTGTAGCTATTATTTTATTTTTCATAATTACCTTAATTCTTAAATGACGAAAATGCAATAAAAAAGATTGCAATGGAAGTGCATTTATTAGCCACTACATTTTTCGCAAATACCTGTCACAACCAGATTTACATCTTCGGCCACGTAGCCATCTGGCAGGTTAATGTGTGGTATTTTATGTTCGGTTAGACATATGGTTTCATTACAGTTGCTACAACGAAAATGGAGGTGCAAATCTTGTTCAATTTCACAATTACAGCCTTGCTCACAGAGCGCATATTTTGTGATACCTGAGCCGTCTTCTATTTGGTGTACAATACCATTTTCTTCAAAGGTTTTCAGTGTTCTGAAGATGGTTGAACGTTCTGCTTTTGCGAAAGCATTCTCAACATCAAGCAGTGCCTTTGCGATTTCCTGTTGTGCCAGATATTTATAAATCAAGATGCGCATTGCGGTGGGACGCACGTTATGGTCATTTAATGTTTTTTCAATTTCAGTCATTTTGTGCGGTGTTATAATTGATATTTTTAGCTTTATTGTAGGCTTCATAGCCTTCTTTTGCAGCGTACGGAACGATAAGTAATGCCGCCACAGGATCTGCCCACCACCAGCCTAACCAGTTGACCAATAGCAATCCTATAAGTACGACCACGGTTTGGTATAAGCAAATAAAGGTGTCTTTAGCATCAGCCAGCAAGGCTGGACTGTCTAATTTCTTTCCATACTTTCTTTTGAAATAGATCAGGATAGGATTTACAACCAGGGAAACCAATAATATAATCAGTCCCATCGTGCTCCAGTTTGCGGTTTCTTTATTTATAAGCTTTGTAATGGAATCGTAGGAAATGAAAATACAGATGAGCGTAAAGGAAACTGCAATTACGTTTAACGTGATTTTTTGTCTTCGTTTTACTTTTTCTTCATCGATACCTTTAATCTCGCCGTGTAGTCGCCAGCCTAATGTTCCCGCACTAACCACTTCAATCGTGCTGTCTAATCCCCAACCAATCAATGCCGAACTATTGGCCGTAAATCCTGCTATAAGCGAGACCACTACTTCAATAACATCATAAATAACGTTCCAAATCTGTAGTGT